>NZ_QTPW01000022.1:0-127277 GCF_003857965.1 Burkholderia sp. Bp9031 | reverse complement strand
CAGTCGGGCATCGGTCGCGAGACGCACAAGATGGCGCTGTCGAACTATCAGCAGACGAAGTGCCTGCTGGTCAGCTACCAGGCCGAGGCGCTCGGGTTCTTCTGATCGCCGGAGCAGGCGGCGAAGTGTCGGGGCCGGCCGGGCGGCAGCGCAACGCTGCCTGGTACGGTGGCCGGTGCCGGACGGCGACGCGTCCGGCATCGGGTTTTCCGTGAAAGGTCCGACGGTCGGGCAATGCGTGTCCGGCCGTCGGGCGGTGTCCGCAGTGATGCGGCAATGCTGCTGACGACCTTTCTCCCGGCACTTCGCCGTTTTCGTCTCGACACATTCGACATGCGGCGCCGGCATTACGCCGGCAATCGCATGTTCGCGGCATTCGCCGCGCACTGCCGGACCCGACGGAAACCAGCATGGCAGAACCGCCCCGATCCTATCCGCGCCACCCGCTGTTCCACGCGGGCGAGCTCGACGCGCATCACCGCTTCGGCGTCGTCGACGAAGCCGAGCGGATGAGCGACGTCGTCACGACCCGGCTGAGCATCGGCGTGCGCCAGTTCGTCGAGTCGCAGCCATTCATGTTCGTCGGTACGACGAGCGGCGACGGGCCGGCACGCATGACCTGCGACATCGTGCAGGGCATGCGCGACGCGAACGGCGATCTGTGGCCGGTCGTGCGCGTGATCGACACAAAGACGCTGCGCTTCGCACTGCCGATGCACGATGACGGCACCCGGATCGATGCGTTCGCGTGCGACGGCGGCGGCGTCGGGCTGCTGTTCATCGATTTCGTGCGCGGCATCCGCTACCGGATCAACGGCCGCGCGACACTGCGCACCGATCTGCCGGAAGCGGACGCGGCGCCCTGGTCGGCCGGCAGCCCGATCGTCGAACTGGCGGTCGGGCAGGCGTACGGCAACTGCGGCACACGCGTCGTGCGGTTGCGACCGGGCATGTAGTGCGTCGCCGGCTTGCCGCCGGCGCGCATGCCGCACCCGCGCGGTGCGCGCGCGGCCGCCTCCGGGTGCATCCGCATGGCGCGCGTCGGCCGTACAGCGTGGAATGACGGGCTTGTCGCCGGGCCGCACGGTTCGGCACGGGACTTGCGTGATGGACGCGGTCCCGGGCAGGTGAGGAGAACACGATGGATCAACGACTGGAGCGCATGGGCGAGCCGACGGCCGAGGACACGCGGTGCAGCGCGCAGGGTGACGACGCGCTGGCCGGCCAGGCCGTGGTCAGCGTCGCGCACGACGCCGACGAGCAGGCACGCAACCTGATCGGCTGGCGGCAGACCTACGACCAGCTCGCGGCCGGCCGCTTTGTCGGCACGCTGACGGAGCTGCCGCTCGACACGATGAAGCTGTTTCGCGAATCGACCAGCCATCTGCTGCGCCAGGCGTGCGAGGTGCGCGGCGACGCGTACTGGTTCGGCATTCCGCTCGCGAGCGACGGCGGCGCGCGTGTCGATGCGTGCCGCATCGGCCCCGGCGCGCTCGCGTTCCGGCCCGGCAACGTCGAATTCGAATTGCTGACGCCCGCGCAGTTCTCGATCTACGGCGTCGTCGTGCGCGGCGACGTGCTGCGCCGCTACGCGGAGGAAGTCGAACACCGCGCGCTCGACGAGCGGCTGTTCACACAGCGCGTGATCCAGGCCGGCGATACGCGGCTCGCGCGCCTGTGTGCGCTGCTCGGCGGCCGGCTCGACGGCGCGGCGGCCGTGGGCGGGCCGCTGCCCGACGCGCAGCGCGACGACCTGCAGGCCGAGGTGCTGGCCGCGCTGTTCGACGCATGCGCGCTGCCGGCGGACGACGGCGTGGGCGGCGCGCCGTCGACACGCCGCTGGCTCGTCGAGCAGGCGCGCGAATACGTGCTGGCGCATCGCACGCGCCCGGTCGGCGTGCCCGAGCTGTGCGAGCAGCTGCACGTGAGCCGGCGCACGCTGCAGTACTGCTTCCAGGACGTGCTCGGCATGGCGCCCGCGACCTATTTGCGCACGCTGCGGCTGAACGGCGCGCGGCGCGACCTGTGCGGGCGGGCGGCCGGTTCGGTGCAGGACGTCGCGGAGGCGTGGGGCTTCTGGCATCTGAGCCAGTTCGCGACCGACTACCGGCGACTGTTCGGCAAGCGGCCATCGGAGACGCTGCGCGATCGCGCGGTGATGGTGGCGGCCGGGTGAGCAGTGCAGCGGCGCATCGATGCCGCTGCGCGTTCGATCTTTCCCGCGATGACTTCCCTTTTTTCTATCCGGCCGCAGCCGCCGCTTCGCGCGGCGCCGGCCACGGCAATGCATCCCAGTCGATCGCGCGGTAGGCGGCTTCGACCGCCGCGAGATCGTCCGGCTGTTCGCTGCGATGCAGCCCGTGCAATTCGGCCGGCACGTCGAGCGCGACCGGCACGCAGTGCGGATAGTCGCGCACGCGCATGGCCGGCTCGATCGTCGTGAAGCAGCCGAGTGTCGGCACGTCGAAGCCGTCCGCGAGATGCAGCGCGGCCGTGTCGGGCGCGAATAGCACGCTCGCTCCCCTGACCCATGCAATGAAGCGCGCGGTGTCGGCCGCGTCGTGGCCCACGTCGACGTAGGCGGGATGCACGACAGGGCCGAATCCGACCACCGGCAGCCCGTAGCGCTGCGCGAGCCGGTCGACGAATGCCGCGCGCAGCGCGGGCGGCACGCTGCGCACCGCGGTGCTCGCGCTCGGGCAGAACAGCACGTACGGCCGCTGCCATTCGGCCGGCAGCGCGGGCAGCGGAAGCTGCGCGAGCCAGCGATTGCGCTTCGCGGCGGCCGGTACCGCGGCCGGATCTGCGCCGAGTGCGTCGAGGAAGAAGTCGATCATCGGCTGTCGCGCGAACGCGGGCCAGTACAGGTGATTGCCGAGATCGATGCACGGTGTGTGCGCGGGCAGCGCGTCGGCTGCATACGGCAACGCATGCGACGGCGCGACGACGTCGGCCGCGAGCGCATACAGCGTGCCGACGTAGCCCGGCGCGCGGGCCGGCCGGTACAGCGTGAAGCGCAGGCCGGGATGCATCGTGCGCAGTGCGGCGAGTGCGGTCAGCCCGATCACCGAATCGCCGAGCGCGACGCCCATGCCGTTGATCACGTGCACGTCCGTCGTGCGGTCGTAGTCGAGCCGGAACGGCCGGCGAACTGCGTGCAGCAGGCCGAGCGCCGGTGCGGCCGGCACGCAGCCTTCCGCGCGATCGTTGCCGTGCTCGAAGTCGTACGGCGCGACGAGCGTCCCGTCGGGCGCGAGCAGCGTGCCGGGATGGATGAGCGCGTCGTCGTGCGACAGCGCGAGACCGGCCGGCGCGGCGCCCATTTCCACGGTCATTCGCCGCGCGCGCGGCGGCCCTGCTCGCGGATCTGCTCGAGCGTCGCGGCCGGCGTGCTGGCGTCCTGCGGAATGCGGATCTCGATCAACGCCGGCATCCCGCAGGTCAGTGCGCGCTCGAGTGCCGGCGCGAAGTCGGCGGTGCGCTCGACCGTTTCGCCATGCGCGCCGAACGCGCGCGCATATGCGGCGAAATCGGGGTTGGTGAGCCCCGTGCCGTGCACGCGGCCCGGATAGTTGCGCTCCTGATGCATGCGGATCGTGCCGAAATGCCCGTTGTTGACGACAATCGCGACAATGTTCAGCCCGTACTGCATCGCGGTTGCAAGTTCGTTGCCGGCCATCATGAAGCAGCCGTCGCCGGCGAGCGCGACGACGGCCCGCGCCGGATACAGCGATTTCGCGGCGAGCGCCGCGGGCAGCCCGTAACCCATCGCGCCGCTGGTTGGCGCGAGCTGCGAGCGGAAGTGCCGGTATGCGAAATGGCGATGCAGCCAGATCGCATAGTTGCCGGCGCCGTTGGTGAGGATCGCGTCGTGCGGCAGGCGCTCGCGCAACTGCACCATCACGTCGCCGAGCTGGACGTCGCCCGGCATCGGCAGCGGCGCATGCCATTCGCGGTACGCGCGGTGCGCGTCGGCGGCCGTGCCGGCCCACGCGGGCTGTGCCGGCGGCTCGAGCGCGGCGAGCGGTGCCGCGATCTCCGGCATGCCCGACACGATCGGCAGGTCGGCCGCATACACGCGGCCGAGTTCGTCGGCGCCCTGATGCACGTGGATCAGCGTCTGGCGCGTCTTCGGGATGTCGAGCAGCGTGTAGCCGCCTGTCGTGGCTTCGCCGAGGCGCGGGCCGAGCACCAGCAGCAGGTCGGCGTCGCGGATCCGCTTGCCGAGCGCGGGATTGATCCCGAGGCCGACGTCGCCCGCATAGTTCGGGTGCGCGTTGTCGAAGGTGTCCTGGAAGCGGAACGCGCACGCAACCGGCAGCTGCCAGCGCTCGACGAAGGTGCGCAGGTTCGCGCATGCGTCGGGCGTCCAGCCGCTGCCGCCGACGATCGCGAACGGCCGCTCGGCGCGCGCGAGCCGTTCGCGCAGTTCGTCGAGTTGCGCCGCCGACGGCGACGCCGCAATGCGTTTCGCGGCCGGCACGGCGGGCTGCTGCGCGCACGCTTCGGACAGCACGTCCTCGGGCAGCGCGAGCACGACCGGGCCGGGGCGGCCGGACGTCGCGACGTGGAACGCATGGCTCAGGTATTCGGGAATGCGGCGCGGGTCGTCGATCTGCGCGACCCATTTGGCCATCTGGCCGAACATCCGGCGGTAGTCGATTTCCTGGAAGGCTTCGCGGTCGAGATGCTCGCGCGCGCACTGGCCGACGAACAGGATCATCGGCGTCGAATCCTGGAACGCGGTGTGCACGCCGATCGACGCGTGGGTCGCGCCGGGCCCGCGCGTGACGAACGCGATACCGGGGCGGCCGGTCAGCTTGCCGACTGCCTCGGCCATATTCGCGGCCGCCGCCTCGTGGCGGCAGACGACCGTCTGGATGCGCGCGGTGTCGTCCGCCAGCGCGTCGAGTACGGCGAGGAAGCTCTCGCCCGGCACGCAGAACACGCGTTCGACGTGATTGGCGAGCAACGCATCGACGAGCAGTCGCGCACCGGTGGTGGCGCGCGGCTCGAGATCCTTGGAATGCGACATGGGCTGCCGTCTCCCTGGGTAGCGGGACGTACAGCTTACGCCCGTTGGTGGGGCGCCGGTACGCCGGCCGGTGAAAAGTGTCGGAACGCTGGGCGGTTCGGGGCGCGCACCCGGGTTTCGATTGACCGAATGGCCAGCTTGCGCGTGCGCGCCCGACGGTGAAAAGTGAGCGCTATGGATGTCGAGCCGGGCGATGTGCTCGTGTATCGCGTTCGTTCACCCGACGCGGCATCGTGGAGATGTTCCGCATGCTGCATACGCGCCGGCAATGATCGTGACGCGCGAAATTCCGTGCGGTGCGTCTGTCGGGGGAGAGTGAGGCGGAAATCGGTGTGTCGGCGATGACAAGCGAATCGATCCTGGCAGATCGATCGGAATTCCACGGGAGGGCGTGTTGTGTACACACATGGATTTACATTGCGTGTGGCGTCGTATAATGTACATCCAGCGTACATCCGACGAGAGATCGACATGCATACCACGAGGGTATTTCGGAACGGCAACTCGCAGGCCGTGCGAATTCCTGCGGACCTTGCCTATGAGCGCAGCGATATTGAGCTGGAAATCGAGCGCATCGGTGACGAAATCCGTATCCGGCCGGCGCGGCGGCCTTTGACCCACGTACTCGAGAAATTCGCGAAATTTGGGCCGGATTTCATGGCCGAAGGCCGTGGCGACCAGGAGCAAGCCGAACGTGAGGGTTTGTGATGCCGCGCTATATGCTCGACACCAACATGTGCATCTATTTGATGAAGAACCAGCCTGAGCAGGTGGCGAAGCGATTTGCGCAGTGCTACACGGGGGACGTCGTGATGTCGGCAATTACGTATGCCGAGCTCGAGTACGGCGTCACCGTGTGTGCGGGTTCTGCCCGCGAGCGCCGCAATCTTGCCGCGCTGATCGACGATATTCCCGTTGCACCGTTCGACGCGGCAGCCGCGCAAGCGTATGGTCCGGTTCGTGAGGCAACCCGCGAACGGAAGAAGGATCACCTCGACAAATTGATCGCCGCTCATGCGGTGTCGCTCGATGTCGTCCTCGTGACCAACAACGAGCGGGATTTCGTCAGCTACCCGGGATTGCGACTGGAGAACTGGCTGAACGATTAGTGCCGGATGTTGGGGCCGACGGTAATGCGGGGTAAATCGATATCCCGCATTACCGTCGGGTCCCGCATCAGCACTCGACGATATTCACGGCCAGCCCGCCGCGCGACGTTTCCTTGTACTTCGTCTTCATGTCGGCGCCCGTCTCGCGCATCGTCTTGATCACCGAGTCGAGCGACACGTAGTGCGAGCCGTCGCCGCGTAGCGCCATGCGCGCCGCATTGACGGCCTTCACCGATGCCATCGCGTTGCGCTCGATGCACGGGATCTGCACCATCCCGCCGACCGGGTCGCAGGTGAGGCCGAGGTTGTGCTCCATCCCGATCTCGGCCGCGTTCTCGACCTGGTGCGGCGTGCCGCCGAGCACGGCCGCGAGCGCGCCGGCCGCCATCGAGCACGCGACGCCCACTTCGCCCTGGCAGCCCACTTCCGCGCCCGAAATCGATGCGTTGAGCTTGTACAGAATGCCGATCGCGGCAGCCGTCAGCAGGAAGTCGATCACGCCCTGTTCATTCGCGCCCGGCGTGAAGCGCGTGTAGTAGTGCAGCACGGCGGGGATGATGCCGGCCGCGCCGTTGGTCGGCGCGGTGACGACGCGCCCGCCTGCCGCGTTTTCCTCGTTGACCGCGATCGCATACAGGTTGATCCAGTCGACCATCGACAGCGGATCCTGCAGCGCCCGTTCGGGGTCGCCGGTCAGTGCGCGATACAGCTGCGGCGCGCGGCGCTTCACCTGGAACGGGCCGGGCAGGTTGCCGTCGGCCTCCGGGTTGCCGATCCCGCAGCCGCGCGACACGCACGACTGCATCACGGCCCAGATCTTCAGCAGCCCGTCGCGCGTCTGTTCCTCGGTGTGCCACGCGCGCTCGTTTTCCCACATCAGCCGGGCGATCGACTTGCCGGTCGACTCGGTCAGCGCGAGCAGCTCGGCGCCGGTGCGAAACGGATGCGTCATCTGCTCGGCCGCGCTCAGCACCTTCGTGTTCGGCGCGCCGGCCGTCACGACGAAGCCGCCGCCGACCGACAGGTAGGTGCGCTCGACCAGCACCGCGCCATTTGCGTCGGACGCGCGCAGCTTCATCCCGTTCGGGTGCTCGGGCAGCGCCTGCCGGTAGAACGCGATGTTCTCCTTCAGCACGAACGGCACCGGATGCGTGCCGAGCAGCGCGAGCTTCTTCGATTGGCGGACGTTTTCGAGCCGCGCGTCGATCGTATCGGGATCGACGGTGTCGGGCGCGTCGCCGAGCAGCCCGAGCATCACGCCGCGGTCGGTGCCGTGGCCCTTGCCGGTCGCGCCGAGCGAGCCGTACAGCTCGACCTTCACGTTGGCCGTCGCGTCGAGCAGCCCGTCGCGCTCGAGGCCCTGGACGAACATCAGCGCCGCGCGCATCGGTCCGACCGTATGCGAACTGGACGGACCGATGCCGATCTTGAAGAGGTCAAACACGCTGACTGCCATTTCGATTCCTGCCTTGCTTTAAGAATAGTGCTAGCGCGCCTGCAATGGCAGGCACGCGGCCAGCCATGCGGGCGGCATGACGGATAGCTGCCGCGCGACGCGGGCATAGCGCCCGTCGAGCCGCGCGGCCAGATGAAAGAGTTCGGTGGCGTTTTTCGGGTCCCACTGCCCCGTGTAGCCCGGCAGGCCGGCCTCGCGGCGCTTCGCGTCGAACGGCACCGGCGAATTCACGAATTCCTCGTGTGTTTTCTCGCCGAGCGCGTACGGCACGAGCCAGTCGAGCGCGGCGGCGAGCGTCGCGCCGTTCGCGCCCCGTTCGCGCAGCCAGTTGCGGTTGAAGCGGCGCGCGGCGAGCGCGGCCGTCACCAGCGGCTGCAGGTCGTACACCGCGTAGTGCAGCGCATCGCGCTCGTCGAAATCCCAGGTCTTGCCGTCCGGGCCGATGTTGTCGGCGAGATGCTCGACGAACAGCCGCTGCGCGGCGTTCATCATCTTGCGGTCGCCGAGCGTGAACGCGGACAGCGCGATCAGCTTGATCCGGTGGCTCTGCCAGTTGTTGCGCCACGTGCCGGTGAGCGGACGCTTCTGCGCGTCGATCTGCGCGACATAGCCGGCACCGAGCTTCGCAATGAACGCCGCGGTTGCGTTGCGCGTCTTGACCGGCAGCGCGCTCGCCGTCATGTCGTACGCGATGATCAGGCTGTCGAAGCGCGTCTCGTCGATCGGGTTGAAGCTCGGCTGGTAGGTCGAGACCCACGCGGACAGGAAGCGGTCGACGAGCTGCAGGTAGCGCGGCGCATTCGTCACGCGCCACGCGAGCGCGGCGTCGCGCATCAGCTCCATGTCCTTCAGCGCGTCGGCGCTCTGGTCGTAGATGCCTTCGTGCGGCAGCGTGCCCTCGGTGTGCACGCGCGCCATCGCTTTCGGCTGCTCGCCGATGCGCGCGTCGACGCTGCGGATCAGCGCCTGTACGCCCGGCTCGGCCTGCGTCGTCTCGCTCGCCTGCAACGCGGGCGCCGCGCAGAAATTCATCGCGGCGCGCGCACTGCCGGCCGTGCCGAGACCGGCGGCGGCAAGCGACAGCGACGCGACGAGCAGCGGCACGAAGCGGCGCGTGCGCGGCTGCTCCTGCGTTGCACCATGGCCCGGAAACATCGGACGCACCATGCGGAACTCCTTGATTGGCTGGATCGCGTGTGATGTTAGCCGGATTGGCGGACGAACGTGAACCGGATGGCCGGGCGGCGAATGCAAAAACCGCACGCAACCGGCGGTTGCGTGCGGTTCGGTCACGATCGGACTCCGGTGCGCGGCGCGCGTTATGCGTATTCCGACATCGGCACGCACGAGCAGAACAGATTGCGGTCGCCATAGGCGTTGTCCGCACGGCCGACCGGCGGCCAGTACTTGTTCGTGCCGAGCGACGCGACCGGGTACGCAGCCTGCTCGCGCGAGTACGCGTGCGGCCATTCGTTCGCGGTGACGACGGCTGCCGTGTGCGGCGCGTGACGCAGCGGGTTGTCCTCGCGGTCGGCGCGGCCTTCCTCGACCGCGCGGATTTCGTCGCGGATCGCGATCATCGCGGCGATGAAGCGGTCGAGTTCTTCCTGCGATTCCGATTCGGTCGGCTCGACCATCAGCGTGCCCGGCACCGGGAAGCTCATCGTCGGCGCGTGGAAGCCATAGTCCATCAGGCGCTTCGCGACGTCGTCGACGCTGATGCCGCTCGTTTCCTTGAGCGGACGCAGGTCGAGAATGCACTCGTGCGCGACCAGCCCGCCCGGGCCCGAATACAGCACCGGGTAGTGCGGTGCGAGGCGCTTCGCGATGTAGTTCGCGTTGAGGATCGCGGTTTCGGTGGCGGCGGTCAGGTTCTTCGCGCCCATCATCGCGATGTACATCCACGAGATCGGCAGGATCGACGCCGAGCCGTACGGGGCAGCCGACACCGCGCCGATGCCGTCTTCCGCGCGCGCGTAGCCGCTCGAACGCTGGTTCGGCAGGAACTTCGCGAGGTGCGCGCCGACCGCGACCGGGCCGACGCCCGGGCCGCCGCCGCCGTGCGGGATGCAGAAGGTCTTGTGCAGGTTCAGGTGCGACACGTCGCCGCCGAACTGGCCCGGCGCGGTCAGGCCGACCATCGCGTTCATGTTCGCGCCGTCGACGTACACCTGGCCGCCGTGCGCGTGGACGATCTCGCAGATCTCGCGGACGTTCTGCTCGAACACGCCGTGCGTCGACGGATACGTGATCATGATCGCCGCGAGGTCGTTCGCGTGCTGCTCGGCCTTCGCCTTCAGATCGGCGATGTCGACGTTGCCTTGTGCGTCGCACGCGACGACCACGACCTTCATGCCGGCCATGTGCGCGGACGCCGGGTTCGTGCCGTGCGCGGATGCCGGGATCAGGCACACGTCGCGATGCGCTTCGCCACGGGATGCGTGGTACGCGTGGATGATCAGCAGGCCCGCGTACTCGCCCTGCGAGCCGGCGTTCGGCTGCAGCGACACGGCCGCGTAGCCGGTAGCCGCGACGAGCATCTGCTCGAGCTGGTCGATCATTTCGCGGTAGCCGACCGTCTGCTCGGCCGGCGCGAACGGGTGGATGCCGCCGAACTCGGGCCACGTGACCGGCAGCATTTCCGACGTCGCGTTCAGCTTCATCGTGCACGAGCCGAGCGGGATCATCGAGCGGTCGAGCGCGAGATCCTTGTCCGACAGGCTGCGCAGGTAGCGCAGCATTTCGGTTTCGGAGTGGTGGCGGTTGAACACGTGGTGCGTCAGGTACGCGCTCGTGCGCTCGAGGCCGGCCGGCAGCGCGGCGACGCCGGCGAGGCCCGCGTCCAGCGCGTCGACGCCCGGCGCGGTGCCGCCCGCGGCCTGCGCGAACACGGCGAGGAGATCGGCGAGGTCGTCGCGGGTCGTCGTTTCGTCGACCGACACGCCGACTTGCGTGTCGCTCACGCGGCGCAGGTTGATGCGCTTGGCCTTCGCGAATTCATGGACCTGCGCGGTGCGCGTGCCGGTGTCGATCGTCAGCGTGTCGAAGAACGTGTCGTTGACGGTCGCGAAGCCGAGTTGCTTCACGCCGGCGGCGAGGAGCGCCGCGATGCGGTTCACGCGCAGCGCGATCGTCTTCAGGCCATGCGGGCCGTGGTAGACCGCGTACATGCTCGCCATGATCGCGAGCAGCGCCTGCGCGGTACACACGTTCGACGTCGCCTTCTCGCGGCGGATGTGCTGTTCGCGCGTCTGCAGCGCGAGGCGCAGCGCGGGCTTGCCCTGCGCGTCGACGGTCACGCCGACGAGGCGGCCCGGCATCTGGCGCTTGAATTCGTCGCGCACGGCCATGTAGGCGGCGTGCGGGCCGCCGAAGCCCATCGGCACGCCGAAGCGCTGCGTGTTGCCGACCGCGACGTCCGCGCCCCATTCGCCGGGCGGCGTCAGCACGGTCAGCGCGAGCAGGTCCGCCGCGACGACGACATGGCCGCCGGCCGCGTGGATCGCTTCGGTGAGCGCGCGGTAGTCGCGCACGTCGCCGTTGACGCCCGGATATTGCAGCAGCACGCCGAACGCGTTGGCCTGCGCGGCGTCGGCCGCCGGGCCCGTCTTGACCTCGATGCCGATCGGCAGCGCGCGGGTGCGGATCACTTCGAGCGTCTGCGGCAGCACGTCGTCGGCGACGTAGAACACGTTCGACGCCGGCTTGCCGGTGCGCTGCAGCAGCGTCATCGCTTCGGCCGCGGCGGTGGCTTCATCGAGCAGCGACGCGTTCGAGATCGCGAGGCCCGTGAGGTCGGCGACCATCTGCTGGAAGTTCAGGAGCGCCTCGAGGCGACCCTGGGAAATTTCGGGCTGGTACGGCGTGTAGGCCGTGTACCACGCCGGGTTTTCGAGCACGTTGCGCAGGATTACGGCCGGCGTGTGCGAGTCGTAATAGCCCTGGCCGATATACGAGCGGAACACCTGGTTCTTGTCCGCGAGAGCACGCAGTGCGGCGAGGGCTTCGGCCTCGCTCTTCGGCTGCGCGAACGGGCCGAGCGGCAGCGTTTCGGCGCGGCGGATCGAGGCCGGGATCACGGCGTCGATCAGCGCGGCGCGCGATGCGAAGCCGAGCGTGTCGAGCATGGCCTGCTGGCTGGCGGCATCGGGGCCGATGTGGCGTTCTGCGAACGCGTCGTGCGTTTCGAGCGCGGCGAGCGAGAGGGGCGTGCGGTTCATCAGGCGGTCCGGGTGTTCGAGCTTCATGGCGTGACTCTGGTCCCGCGCGGAGCCGGCTGGCCGGCCGCGCGCGGTTCGGGTAAGAAAAATTAGTCGATCAGCTTGCTGTATGCGTCGGCGTCGATCAGCTTGTCGGTCGATGCACCGGCCGCGAGCTTGATCTTGAAGAGCCACGTGCCGTATGCATCGCTGTTCACTTCTTCCGGCGAGTCGGCGGCTTCTTCGTTGATGGCGACGACCTCGCCGGACACCGGCGAGTAGATGTCGGATGCCGCCTTCACCGATTCGACGACGCCGACCGCGTCGCCCGCATTCACCGACTTGCCGACTTGCGGCAGTTCGAGGAAGACGATGTCGCCGAGCGTGCTCTGCGCGTGATCGGTGATGCCGACCGTCAGCGTGCCGTCGGCTTCGGTGCGGATCCACTCGTGTTCGTCGGTGTACTTCAGATCGGCCGGGACGTTGCTCATCGGATGCTCCTGGATAAAAGGTGTGTTCGTTATGCTGGCGCGCCGCCGGGCGCGCCGGGTGTGGTTGCGCCGGGCGCCATTTCCCGGCTTTCCGGGAGGCGGCCTCCCGGCCGCTTCTCGGTCGTTACGCAGCGAGGACCTTGCCGTTGCGCACGAACGGCAGTTTTACCACGCGCGCGGGAAGTTGCTTGTCTCGAATCTGCACATGAATGGTGTCGCCGATCTGCACAGTCGCTGGCACGCGAGCGAACGCGATCGATTCCTGCATCGACGGCGAGAACGTGCCGCTCGTGATTTCGCCTTCGCCGTGCGGCGTGACGACCTTCTGGTGTGCGCGCAGCACGCCGCCCGCCTTGCCGTTTTCCTTCTGCAGGATCAGGCCGACGAATGCGGCGCGGGTGCCGTTTGCCTCGAGTGCGGCGCGGCCGACGAAGTCGCGCGGCGTCGACAGGTCGACCGTCCACGCGAGGCCCGCGTCGAGCGGGGACACGGTCTCGTCCATGTCCTGGCCGTACAGGTTCATGCCGGCCTCGAGGCGCAGCGTGTCGCGCGCGCCGAGCCCGCACGGGCGCACGCCGTTTTGCTGCAGCGCGGTCCACAGCGCTTCGACGTGCACGGCCGGGACGATCACCTCGAAGCCGTCTTCGCCGGTGTAGCCGGTGCGCGCGACGGTGAGATCGCCGAACGGCGTGCCGGCGACCTGCGCGGCGTTGAACGGCTTCAGTTCGCTGGTCGCGGCGCGCGCGGCCGGCACCGTCGTCCAGACCTTTTCACGGGCGTTCGGGCCTTGAACGGCGACGATCGCGAAATCGCGGCGCGGCGCGATGGTCAGGCCGTAGCCGCCTTGTTCGTTGAGCTGGTTGAACCACGCGATGTCCTTCTCGGCCGTGCCGGCGTTGACGACGACGCGGAAGAAGTCTTCGGTGAAGTAATAGACGATCAGGTCGTCGATGACGCCGCCCTGGGGATTGAGCAGGCACGAGTAGAGCGCCTTGCCGGGGGTCTTGAGCTTGCCGACGCTGTTCGCGATCGCGTGCTCGAAGAACGCGCGCACGCGGCTGCCGGTGAAATCGACGACACACATGTGCGACACGTCGAACATGCCGGCGTCGGTGCGCACGGCTTCGTGTTCTTCGATCTGCGAGCCGTAGTTGACGGGCATGTCCCAGCCGCCGAAGTCGACCATGCGGGCATTGAGCGCGCGGTGCGCGGCGTTGAGCGGGGTGTGATTCAGTGCAGTCATCGAGGCCTCAGGCAAGGCGCTTGCGCGCGGGTCAGAACGGCCATGTGCCGAGCGTCGCGGCCGCAGGCCTGCGAAACGATCCGGTACATGCCCCTCTGTCCTCGATACCTGAGAGATTGCGCTGCAGGCAAGGCCGGCGAACGCGCGCCCCTTCGGTGGGCAGCTTGCCCGCGCCGCATGGGCGCAACGGGCTACTGCCGCTCTCCAGAGTGCGGGGAGTGCGGCCCGCGCAATGCGCGGAACGGGATTCCCCGACGCGGTCGGTCCTTTTGCCTGAGAGTTTGCGGGTGTGCCCCTTCGGCGGCGCGACCGGCATTGCTAGCTACGCGGTCACACGCTCTCCCGACGCGTGCGGGCGACTGTACGCGAGCGGGTGGGCGTTGTCAATTTGAGCAAAAGAATGTCGTTTCGCGACAAGCGGTGGCGCGGGGTGCCGCCGCTTTTGCCGGCATCCGCGGGCGCCGGCGTTGCCGGCATTACTCGCCGATCGCGCGCGCGGCCGTGTCGAGTTCCTGGTTCAGCACGCGCTGCTCGTCGCCGGACAGGCCGCCGTTGTGCTGGGCCGACATGTCGCTCGCTTCCTGGCGGATCACGTCGAGGCGATGGTGCAGCTGCGCGCCGTACGGCGGCGGGTAGTAGCCGCCGTTGACGCGCGCGTCGATCCGGCGGTGCAGGTTGTCGATCCGGCCCTGGACCTCCTGCAGACGGTCGTTCGCGACGACCTGCGGATTCGGCCGCGGCGGGGGCGGCGGCACCTGTCGGGCCGGCCGCTGCGGCTGCACGACACAGGCCGCGAGCGAGGAAACCAGGACGCAGCATGCCGCTGCGCGAATCAACCGTTGCATCACATTCTCCTGACGGTTTGGTGTCGGATCGACTTTTTGAGAAACGCGTCAGACCGGACGAACGCTGACTTTCGTTCCCGCACTATTTGTAACGGAATGTTCGGGGCCGTGCCGCCGAGGCGGCTGACGCATGGCCGTTGCCGGCGTGCGGCGCGGCGCGGGATGGCGGCGGCCGGGTCGGCACCGACCCGGCTGGCGGGCCGTCAGACGATGCGGCGCACGAATGGTACCCGGCGGCCTTCATGTTCGCTCTGCGCGGCAAGCTCGATGATCGTCATCACGTCGACGGCGTCCTGCGGCGTGACCGGGAACGGCGCGCCGTCGTGGACCGACGCGGCGAGCGCGCGGTAGAACTCCGCATACTGGCCGTCGAGCGTCGGTACCGGCCGCTCGACCTCGACGTCGCCGTCGAGCGTGCGCAGTACGCCGGGCGGGTTGCCGCCGCCGAACTCGACATGGTCGGGCGTGAGGCCGGCCTTCAACTGGTCTTCCTGCGTGTCGAGCCCGAACTTCTGGTAGCTGCCGCGCGTGCCGTGCAGCGTGAAGCGCGCGGGCTCGATCGCCGACAGTGCGCTCGCGTGCAGCGCGACGTCCTTGTCCGGATAGCCGAGCAGCAGGTGCACGAAATCGGGCGCCGTGCCGTTGTCGCGGCGCGTCTTGACCGTCGCGCTGACCGTTTCCGGCAGCCCGAACAGCGCGAGCGCCTGGTCGATCAGGTGCGGGCCGAGGTCGAGCAGCAGGCCGCCGCCGCGTGCGGGCTCCTCGCGCCAGCGCGTGCGCGGGGTCGGGCGGAAGCGGTCGAAGTGCGACGCGAAATAGGTGAGCCGGCCGAGTTCGCCGGATTCGACGATGCGCCGCACGGTGAGGAAGTCGCCGTCCCAGCGGCGGTTGTGGAACGGCGCGAACAGGCGGCTGCGCGCGTTCGCGAGCCGCGCGAGCGCGAGCGCTTCGTCGGCGGTGAGCGTGACGGGCTTGTCGACGACGACGTGGCGGCCGGCTTCAAGCACCTGGCGCGCGAGCGTGAAGTGCGTGTCGTTCGGCGTGGCGATCACCACGCAGTCGATGTCGTCGAGACCGAGCAGCGCATCGAGATCGGGGACGATGCGCGCGCCCGGATACGCGGCGCGCGCACGATCGGGCTGCCCCGTCGCGATCGCGGCGACCTCGGTGCGACCGCTCGTGGCGATCACGGGCGCGTGGAACGTCGCGCCGGCGAAACCGAAACCCATCAAACCAATCCTGAGCAATGACGACATGGCAATCCCTGGCTGCGTACGAAACGAAAGGATGGCGCGCCGTGGAGGCGCGAGGACGACCGGCTATTTTGGCATGGCGCGGCGGCCCGCACCGGCGCGTTCGGCAAAATGCACGGCCGGGCACGGCGCACGCGCGGTTGCAGCCGGCGTTTGGCGCGGCACTGGCGTGCACTGCGCGCGGCCGACCGCGGAACCGGTGCTGCCGCGCCGACGAGGGTCCATTGTGGCCGATCGGGCCGTGGATGGGGCCGGATTGGCCGATCGGACAGGGGGGCGAAACGGCGGCCTGCCCGCGCGGCCCCGCCCGGCGGGGCTCCCGAAAAGCGCGCCGCCGACGTGTTAACATGCGCGTCCTGCCCGTGTGTCCGCCTGCATCCCAGGCCTGCCGCGTGCGGCATCCTCCCGGCGTTCCGCCGTCAACCGCAACATCATCCGCCATCATGTCCGCAGGCCTCAACCCCGCTCAGAACGAAGCGGTGCGCTACCTCGACGGTCCCTGCCTCGTGCTCGCCGGCGCGGGCAGCGGCAAGACCCGCGTGATCACGCAGAAGATCGCGCACCTGATCGAAGCGAAAGGCTTCGAGCCGCGCCATATCGCGGCCGTCACGTTCACGAACAAGGCCGCCGCCGAAATGCGCGAGCGCGTGTCGAAGCTGCTGGAGGGCAAGACGCTCACCACGCCCGGCAAGGAAGGCCGCAAGGTGCCCGTCAACCAGCTCACCGTGTGCACGTTCCACTCGCTCGGCGTGCAGATCCTGCGCCAGGAAGCCGAGCACGTCGGCCTGAAGCCGCAGTTCTCGATCATGGATTCGGACGACTGCTTCGGGATGATCCAGGAGCAGATCGGCACCACCGACAAGGGCCTGATCCGCAAGATCCAGAGCACCATTTCGTTGTGGAAGAACGGCCTGATCATGCCCGAGGAGGCGATGACGATCGCGGCCAACGAGGACGAGCACCAGGCGGCGCTGGTCTACCGCAACTACGTCGCGACGCTGCATGCGTACCAGGCGGTCGACTTCGACGACCTGATCCGCCTGCCGGCCGAGCTGTTCGAAAAGAACGAGCAGGTGCGCGACCGCTGGCAGAACAAGCTGCGCTACCTGCTGATCGACGAATACCAGGACACCAACGCGTGCCAGTACGAACTGGTGAAGCTGCTCGCAGGCAAGCGCGCCGCGTTCACGGCGGTCGGCGACGACGACCAGGCGATCTACGGCTGGCGCGGCGCGACGCTCGAGAACCTCGCGCAGCTCGGCAAGGATTTCCCGAACCTGCACTTGATCAAGCTCGAGCAGAACTACCGGTCGACGGTGCGGATCCTGACCGCCGCGAACAACGTGATCGCGAACAACCCGAAGCTGTTCGAGAAGAAGCTGTGGTCCGAGCACGGGATGGGCGATTCGATCACCGTCACGCCGTGCAACGACGAGGAGCACGAAGCCGAATCGGTCGTGTTCCGGCTGTCCGCGCACAAGTTCGAGCGGCGCGCGCAGTTCCGCGACTACGCGATCCTGTATCGCGGCAACTTCCAGGCGCGGATCTTCGAGCAGGTGCTGCGGCGCGAGCGGATCCCGTACGTGCTGTCGGGCGGCCAGTCGTTCTTCGACAAGGCCGAGATCAAGGACCTGTGCGCGTACCTGCGCCTGATCGCGAACGCCGACGACGATCCCGCGTTCATCCGCGCGGTCACGACGCCGCGCCGCGGGATCGGCAACACGACGCTGGAAGCGCTCGGCTCGTTCGCGGGCCAGGCGAAGGTGTCGCTGTTCGAGGCCGTGTACATGGGCGGCATCGAGGCGCGGCTGTCCGCGCGCCAGGTCGAGCCGCTGCGCATGTTCTGCGACTTCATCCAGCGCCTGACCGATCGCGCGGACAAGGAGCCCGCGACCGTCGTGCTCGACGACATGATGGAAGCGATCCACTACGAGGCCTACCTGTACGACGCGTTCGACGAGCGGCAGGCGCAGTCGAAGTGGCAGAACGTGCTCGAATTCCTCGAATGGCTGAAGCGCAAGGGCACCAAGCCCGAGACGGAGGCTGTCGACGGCGAGGCGGAAGGCTTCCACAACGCGGACGGGCTGGCGGACACCGGCAAGAACCTGCTCGGCCTGATCCAGACCGTCGCGCTGATGTCGATGCTCGAAGGCAAGGATGAGGATCCGGATGCCGTGCGGCTGTCGACCGTCCATGCGTCGAAGGGGCTCGAGTATCCGCACGTGTTCCTGGTCGGCGTCGAGGAGGGCATCATGCCGCACCGCGGCGGTTCCGAGGACGACGGCCCGATCGACAGCGAGCGGATCGAGGAGGAGCGCCGGCTGATGTACGTCGCGATCACGCGCGCGCAGCGCAGCCTGCACCTGAACTGGTGCAAGAAGCGCAAGCGGGCGAGAGAGACGGTCGTGTGCGAGGCGTCGCGCTTCATCCCCGAGATGGGCCTCGACGAAGCGCCGCCGCCGACGCCGGAGGAAGCGCCGATGACGCCGAAGGACCGGCTCGCGAGCCTGAAGGCGTTGCTGCAGAAGTGACGTGTGGCGGTGCTGCCGGGCGGTCGTCGAGTCGGACGACGCTTCGGCGGCCCGGTGATGATGGCGATCCGGCAGGCGGCCGTCGTTGCGAGGTTCGACACGATTCGGCAAAACGAAACCCCCGCGAGGCATGCGCAGCGCGGGGGTTTTTTACGGGCCGACGGCGGTGTGGCCGATAGCTGTTTGCGTTACTTCGCCGCGTTGACCATGTAGTCGACGGCGGCCTTCACGTCGGCATCCGACGCGTTCGACCCGCCCTTCGGCGGCATCGCGCCCTTGCCGTGCAGCGCGTAGTTGTAGACCGTGTCCATCGAGTCCTTCAGGCGCGGCGCCCAGTCTTCCTTGCTGCCGAACTTCGGCGCGCCGAGCACGCCGGCTGCGTGGCAGGCCTGGCAGACTTGCGTGTACAGCGCCTTGCCGGCCGATGCGGCGTCGGCGCTCGTCGGCGCGGCCGCGGGTTTTTCGCCGGCCTTCGGGATCGCGGCGATCGCGGCCTGCGCGGCGGCGATCTGCGCGCTCGCGGCATCGGCCGCGCCCGACGCGCCTGCCGCACCGCTTGCGGCCTGCTGCGCGTTGGCGGCCGGCGCCGCCGGTTCGGGGAAGTTCGCGCCGTCGTTGTTCGCCATGTAGACGATTGCGCGGGCGATCTCGTAGTCGCTGACATCGTCGGGGCTCGTGCCGCCGCGCGGCGGCATCGCGCCCTTGCCCGACAGCGCCGTCTTCAGCAGCGTGTCGAAGCCCTGCGAGATGCGCGGCGCCCAGTCGTCCTTGTTGCCGAACTTCGGCGCGCCCGCGGCACCCGTGCCGTGACAGGTCACGCACACGGCCTTGTAGACTTCCTCGCCGGTCTTGTACGTGCGGGGCGCGTTGGCGTCCTTCACGTCGACCTTGGCGAGCGGTGCGATGCGCGCGGCGACCTGTTCGTCGGAGAGCGCGTCCGTGCCCGCGCCCGAACGGAACGCGTGGTTGGCATAGGTGGCAAACAGGACGATCAGGGCGATCGGGATCGCGAACGACGCGATGATGACGGCAATCAGCTGCCCGGGGGTTTTGACGGGAGATTCGTGGGGTGCTTCGCTCATGCTTGCCTCGTCTCCATGAATAGGAATTGTGAGCGCGGTGCAACGGCAAAATGGCAGTCCAATGAAGCACGGACGATTATAGACGGAACGTTTACATCACGGCGAGCGGTGCGATGGCGCGTGTTTACCCGCACGAATCGTGGCCTGACGGGGTTTCGGCGGGCAAGGTGGACGCGTCAGGGGAAACCGGGTATCCTTGCCGTCTTGCCAATGGTGGGCGGCCGGTTTGTTGGGGTCGGTTCACTGTCATACGCGCCCGTAGCTCAATGGATAGAGTACTGCCCTCCGAAGGCAGGGGTTGCTGGTTCGATCCCAGCCGGGCGCGCCAAATGGCCTGATTCCAGGCACCGAATTTCCCGATCCGTTTTCTGAATTCGCTGAAGCGTCGCGTTGCGCAGTCGGCCGTTTACCGCGCCGCTTCGCTGCCACGTCGTTATGCGAGAATCCCCCGCAACGACAACTCCAAGCGTCGATCGCGGCGGCCGTCCGCGCATCGCGCCGATTCTCACGATGGCAGCCAACCCGTCTCTCCCGGCCGCAGGCAATGCCCGCGCGCTGACCGACGCGCAGCAGGCGCTGCTTACGCGCCTGCTTGCCTATTCCCCCGACGACCCGCACGCCGCGCTGCCATACAGCCGCCGCCTCGCCGAAGCGGAAGGCTGGACGCATGCGCACGCGCTGGCCGTGATCGACGAATACAAGCGTTTCGCGTTCCTTGCGCAGGCGGCCGGGCACCCGGTCACGCCGTCGGTCGCGGTCGATGCCGCCTGGCATTTCCACCTGCAGTACACGGTCGAGTACTGGGACGTGTTCTGTGCCGACGTGCTGCAGGCAAGGCTGCATCACATGCCCGGCACCGGCGCGCCGGACGAGGCCGTCGTGTACGACCAGCGCTATCGCGACACGCTCGACAGCTATCGCCGGCTGTTCGGCTGCGAGCCGCCCGTGTCGATCTGGCCGCAGCCCGTGCGGTCGCGTGCCGGCCACCGGGCATCGCGGGCGGATGACAGGCCGGTCGCACGTGCGCCGGGCGAGCCCGGGCCGGAAGCCGCGGCGGCTCCCGCAGCGCGCAGAAGCTGGCGCAGCCGGCTGCCGAATCTGCCGAAGCTGCTGTGGCCCGCGGCTGTCGCAAGCGTCGCCGCGACCTGCGCGTCGGCACAGGACTTCAACGTGCTGAACTACACGGGGCCGCAGTTTCTCGCCTTCTATATACCGGCCTGCGTCGTCGCGCTGCTGGTGATCGTCTGTTTGCAGCAGATCGAATACCGTTGCCGGCGCAGGAGCGTATTCACCCGCGAAGCGATGCCGGACCTGACGGCCGAGGAGGTCGCGTACATCACGGGCGAGGAGCCGCGGGTCGTGCAGGTCATGACGCTGTCGCTGATCCAGGCGGGTGCGATCGACCTGAGGATGGCCGGACGGTTGGGCGCGCGCGTCCAGATCCGCGATCCGGCGCGTGCAGGCGACTACGCGGAAGAGTGCGCATGGCTGGCCGGGCAGCCGGGCGGGGAGGTGAGTTACGGCGCGTTCTGCCGGCTTCTTGCGCATCGAGCGTCGGGATATGCGAATGCGATGTGCCGGCGCGGCTGGCTCTGGGCGCCCGGCGAGATGCGCACGGCGCGGCTGGCCGCGCGCGCGATCGTGCTGGCCGTGCTGGGCACGGGCATGGCGAAACTCGCGGTCGGGCTGAGTCGCGGGCGGCCGGTGCTGCTGCTCGGCATCGGCATGGCGGTGTTCGCGATCGCGTACCGCATTATCGCGGCGCGCATGACCGGTTTCGGGCGCGGTGGCCTGTCGGTCGGCGGGCAGGCGACGCTCGCCGCGCACCGGAATGATCACCGGGACGAACGCAGTACGCCGGACGATCTGTTGTGGGCCACCGCACTGTTCGGCGCGGGCGCGCTGGCCGGCACCGTGTGGGCGATGCATGCGAGCGCGTTGATGGAGCCGCCGCCGCTGATGACGGCGGCGCGCGCGGGGGGATCGATGGGGACATCGTCCGGCAGCAACTCGAGCGACTTCGGGTCGAGTTGTTCGTCGTCGAGTTCATGCAGCTCCAGTTCGTGCAGTTCGAGTAGCTGCGGCGGGTGTTCGTCGAGTAGTTGAGTCGTTGAGGCTGGTGCCATACCGCGTGGCAGCGGACGGGAGCTTTGACGATGGAGAGGAAGGCGGGGACTTGTTCAGCAGGTTGCGTCGCACGCATCGAAGATGCACGACAGTGAGTCGTGAGCCGAATCATCTAGAGCAGAGGGGGCGGATCTCCGCTGACCAGCGTTGGACAATAAAAAAAAGCCCGCGGAATGCGGGCTGAGTCGAACGAGCGTGTCATCAAGGACACGAATAATTGTTATCCAATGACGCGACCGCGTTCAAAATTGCGCGATTCGCTGATATTCACTGACGTTCTGCACCGAATTCATCGCTTGCTGATATGCCTGCTGCAATTCCGTCTGCGCGGTTTGCGCGGTCGCGACGATGGCCTGATCGACCGTGTGAATGGCGCGCAGGATGTCGCGAGCGGCGTCCGATTGCGGCGCGGGAAGCGACATCAGAAGCGGCGAGCGCTCGTCGGCGAGTCGCGCGGCTTCGATCCAGTCCTGGCGCTTGCCGGCCGCTTCGATCGCCTGGGTCAGGTCCCAGACGCGATCGATCGCAGCCCATTCGTTGTCGGTCGCGGTGGTGCGGTTGTCCATGATGATCTCCTTCGCGCGCTGCTCAGCCCTTGTTCGCGGACATCGCGCCCTGGCTGTTCGTGCCACCGAAGAGCTGCGTCAGATACTGCGAGTTGTTGTTCATTTGTGCCATCAGCGTATTCAGCGCAGTGAATTGCGCTTGATACTGATTGGTGAGCTGCGTCTGATAGTTCGACAGTGTGTTTTGCTGTGTCGTCAGGCTGGTCAGATCGGCGTTGAGCGCCGACGTGCGCGTCTGGATCGGGCCGCCGGTCGCGAGGTAGCCGGTGATCAGCGTGTTCATCTTCGCCGCGACACCATTGGTCGAGTTGAATAGCGTCGACACTGCACCGCTGTTGTTCTGCAGTGCGTTGTTGAGTGCCGTGCTGTCGACCGACAGCGTGCCGTCGGCCTGCAGTGTGATGCCGATCGATGCCAGCGACTGCGTGGTGCTTCCGCCTTTCACGCCGCCTGCTACGACGGAGGCGAGTCCGTTCTGGATCATGTTCAGTGTCGAATCGCCCAGCAGTGGTCCTTGCGTTGTGGCGGTCGCGCTGTAGGACGTCAACGTGCCGAACGTCGTCACGAGCGTGTTGTACAGGTTGACGAAGTTGTTGATCGCGGTCGATTGCGACGTCGTGTCGGAGGCGACCGTCACGACCTGAGGGGTGGTGCTGATTGCGGCCGCTGTCAGGTTCAGCGTGACGCCGGTCAGTGCAGACGACAGCGTATTGCTGGCGCTCGTCACGGCCGTTCCGTCGATCGTTACGTACGCGTCCTGAGCGGGCGTGGACTGGGTCCAGCCGTTGTTGGACGTCGGGGTCGTGCTGCCGGCATTCACGACGTTGCCGTCGCTGTCGATGCTCGGCGTGCCGCCCGCATTCGACGAGACGGCCAGTGCTGACGATACCGTGCCCGACACGGTCGTGCTGATCACGTTCGCCGCGCCGCTTGCGGTCGACCGGAGTACGAGGTGAGCGCCGTCGACGCCATTGACGACGGTCGCCGAGATGCCGGGGTTGTCGCTCGCCGCATTGATCGCCGCGGCGATGCCGTCGACCGTATTGTTCGAATTGTCTAGCGTGATCGTGCTCGACTTGCCGCCGATCGTCAGCGTCATCGAGCCGGTGCCGAGCGTTTGCGCGGCTGGCTTGAAGCCTTGCGACGTCAGCACTTGCGCACTTGCGATCTGACGCACGCCGACCGAATAGGTGCCGGCGACGGCGCCGGTGCCGGCCGTCGTGGTCAGCCCGTCGCCGCTGGCCGTTGCGCTGAACTTGTTCAGCATGGTGCCGTTGCTGAGCGTCGTCAGGCTGGCCTGAAGTGCCGACAACGCGGACGACACCGTGCCGTAGGCGGAAATCTGAGTGTTGTCTGTCGTTTGTTTCGCGGTGATGGCGGCGGCCTGGCCGGCCGTCTTCGCGTTCACGAGCGCCGTCACGAGGGAGTTGACGTCCATCGTCGTGTTGCCGGTCGAGCCGCTGATGATCGATTGCGCGGCCTGCTGCAGCGCGCTGTTCGCGCTGGCGCTGGACGTGCTGGTGTTGACGGTGGACATTTGATGGCTCCGTGCCCCGGACGAGCGATGCGTGTGTGGTGATCGGATGCGTGTTGCGTGATGGCTTTGGTCTGTCGCGATTCAGCCGGTTGTCGATTCGCGCAGGCCAAAGCGCCCGGGGCGCCGCGCGATGCTTTGCGTGAGGCCCCGGGCGTGACGGCAGGAAGCGATATTACTGCAGGAGCTTCAGGACCTGCTGCGGCAGCGAGTTCGCTTGCGCGAGCACCGAGATGCCGGCTTGCTGCAGCACTTGCGCCTTGCTCAGGTTCGCGGTTTCCTGTGCGAAATTCGCGTCCTCGATTTGCGATTGGGCGTTCGCCAGGTCGGTCGACTGTGCCTGCTGCGTCGTCGCGATGGCCGTGAAGCGGTTTTGTGCCGCGCCCAGGTTTGCCTGGATGTTGTTCACGGTAGCGAGCGCGTTGTCGATCGTTTCCATCGCGAGGTTCGCGCCGGACGTCGTGCTGATGTTGATGTCCGACACTTGCGCCGGCTTGTTGTTGACGTTGGCCGTGTTGATCGAGTCGGTCGCAGCCGTCACGTTCGGGTTGTTTTGCAGGACGCCTGCGCCGGAGAGGGCCTCCGCACCCGTATTCGTTGCGCTGCCAACCGAGAACAGCTTCGCCGCTTCATTGTTGATTGCGGAGTTGGTTTCAACGGTGCCGTCAGACTTGACCGCAGCGAACACGTAACCGCCGTTGCCATCGGAGTATGCGTTGACGGAGGTATAGGTCGGATTCCCGCCACCCGTATTGACTGCATCGCCCGCTGCATTCAGGTTGACTGAAACGCTGCCGAGCAGCGTGCCGGTATGTGTCGTCGAATTAGTCGTGGTGATGGTGGCCGCATTCCCCGATGCGGTCGCGTCGCCATTCAGTGCCCCGGTAGATGCGATCCCCAGCGTGGCGCCGGCACCATTCGTACCCGGCGTGACGGTGAAGAGACTTGCGAGCGAGGTGGACGAATTGCTTGTGTCGACGGCCGTTCCACTGCCGTTCGTGCCAGAGTACGCTTGGAATGTGTATCCGCCTTTGCCATCCGCGAGAACCGCGATCGACTGAATTGCATTAGTCGGAGCGGTTCCCGTTTCCGCAGTCGAGAGATCATCACCATCGAGGTACTGGCCGCTAGCCAGATTGATATTGCCAATCGACGTGCCAGCAGCGGGGTATCCGCCCGCCTTGTACGTCGGTGCGACGTAGTTGGCCGATTTCGCGGTGCTGATAGCCGACGTTGCCGAAGTCTGAGCAGCTGCATCCCCCGAAATGACGCTCGAGAAGCTGGAGGACAGCCCGATCGAACCCGGGCTCGTGCCGGAGCCGGCGGTCGTTGAGAAGAGCGATGCCAGCGCTGCGCTACCCGAGGCCGTGTTGGTTGCGACGCTCGACGTGATGTCCTTGCCGCTGCTGTCGAGAGCCTTGAACGAGTAACCGCCCACACCATCAGCATCGATTTCGATCGACTTGATCGTGCCATTTACACCGTCTTCGGCAGACAGGTCGGTCTTGAGGGCAGTCGTCAGGTCGATTTGGGAGAGCTTCGTACCCGCAACCGCGAAGCCGCCAGGCGTTACTTGTGCGTTTGCTGACTGGATTGCCGCGATCGCGCTCGTTTGTGCAGCGCTTGCACCGTTGGTCAGCGCACCTTGTGCCTTGAGCGTCAGCGCCGTACCCGAACCCGTATTCGCTGCCTGACCACCGAACAGATTGGTGACTGCCGAGTTCGTCAGCGCCTGGTTGTTCTGGTCCGTAAACGTGAAGCCGCCGTTGCCATCTGCGAGAACGTTGATGGTCGTGAGTGCGGCCGGACTGGATCCCGAGCCAGTGTGTGCAGAGCCGTCCGCATTCAGGCTCAGGCCCGACAGCGTGCCGACCACCGAGCCCTTTTGTACGAGGCCGCCGCCAAGCGACGCCGACGACAGGCTCTGCGACATGTTCAGGCCGATCGTCTGGCCGACGTTCGCGCCGACCTGGAAGCTGATGTTGCCGGCCGAACCGTCAAGCAGGTTCTTACCGTTGTAGTTCGTCTGCGAGGCGATACGGTTAACTTCGGAGATCTGTTGCGTGACTTCTTCTTGCAACGCTTGTTGGTCCGTCTGCGACAGCGAGCCGCTCGACGCTTGCACCGCGAGCTGGCGAATACGTTGCAGGCTCGACGTGATCTGCGACAGGCCGCTCGATGCGGTCTGGATCATCGACACGCCGTCGTTCGCGTTCGATACGCCCTGATTCAGGCCGTTGATCTGCGTTTGCATGCGGGTCGAGATCGCCAGACCGGCCGCATCGTCGGCCGCGCTGTTGATGCGCTTGCCCGACGACAGGCGGGTGATTGCCTGCGACAGGGCGTTCTGCGAGCCGTTGAGGTTCTGCTGCGCGACCAGCGAGTTGATGTTGCTGTTGATTCCGAGCATGGAAATTCTCCTGTTTGAGCCGAAAGCCCTGGAAAGCCGTTTTGGCGTCGGCGGAAGCACTCGTTCATTGCTGGCCGCCTCAGAGCAGGATTTCGGCGGCCCGAAACAAAACTTGAGGGGTGCATGGAGATTCGGCCCGATTTCTTGTCCTTCTTTGTCATTTCGGACGGGCCCGGCTCGATGCCGGATTGGGGGGTGCGGAGGCTGGCCCAGCCACGCAGTCGTTCGCCTGTGCATACGCAATCGACAAAAGGGTGGTTTTGTCTGTGATTCCCTGCTATGATGGCGGGCTGAATTGAGATTTTCTGTCAAGCCTGTGCCGTCTCGGCATTCTTGCTGGCAGTCAAACGCGGCGCTGCACGCGGCTTGTGAAGCGTACTCGCGGTGCTTTCCGCCTCTCTTTTCCGGCCTCCGAGGCCGTATTTCCGCTCGTTTCGCCTGTTTGTGGGGACGCTCGGATGGCCGGTGCGTGGCGCTTGGCCGCTACGTTTTTGACCGTTTAAGCAATTTAGGAACGACATGACGACGATTCTTCTGAAAGAAAACGAGCCGTTCGAAGTGGCGATTCGCCGCTTTCGCCGTGCTATCGAAAAAAATGGCCTGATCGCTGAACTGCGCGAACGCCAGTCCTACGAAAAGCCGACCGCAGTCCGCAAGCGCAAGAAGGCAGCAGCCGTCAAGCGCCTGCACAAGCGCCTGCGCAGCCAGATGCTGCCGAAGAAGCTCCACTAAGAGCGTCTACGGTTCGCCGCAAAACGGCGGAGCGTGCTTCGAAAGAAGCCGCTCCGCCGTTTTGCTTTTCGGGGTTGGAAAATGTTGAGGATCCTGACGGAAAAATGGCCGATCGGCTGCCGGACGGCGGCACGGCCATGTGGCGGTTCCACCGGCGGCCGATGGGTGAGGCCGTCGAAACCTTCACCCGGAAATCGATCTTCGCGCTCGCATTCGCCGTGCGCAGATCATCCCCGGCGGCGCGTTGACTCGCGGACGCGGTAAACCGGCCAGTTTGGGCGCCGTCAACCGGCCTTGCGGCGCCGTGCCGGCTGCTGTTTACCGCCGAGCGCCGCGCATTGCGCGTGACACGGGCAGCCGGCCTCGTGGTCGTTGACCATCCCGGTTGCCTGCATCAGCGCATAACAGATCGTCGAGCCGACGAACTTGCAGCCGTACGCCTTCAGCGCCTTGCTGAGCGCGTCCGACTGGGCAGTCGACGCGGGCGCGTCGCGATACGACTGCCATGCGTTCTGCACCGGCGTGTGGTCAACGAATGACCACAGGAAGTGCGCGAGTGACCCGTGATCGTCGCGAATGCGCTGCACGGCCCGTGCGTTGGTCACCGCGGACTCCACCTTCGCGCGATTGCGCACGATGCCGGGATTCTCGAGCAGCTTCTCGATGCGCTTCGGCGTGAAGCGCGCGACCGCGTCGACATCGAAGTCGGCGAACGCCTCACGATAGCCGGCGCGCTTGTTCAGGATGGTCGACCACGACAGCCCCGCCTGCGCGCCTTCCAGAATCAGCATTTCGAACAGGTGGCGATCGTCATGCGACGGCACGCCCCACTCGGTATCGTGATAGCGAGCATCCGCTTCCGTCTTTACCCAGTTGCACCGCTGCGACATCGTCCGCCTCGTTCCAGTGTCGATTCGATCGTGCCAGCATAGCGGAAGGCCCATTGACGGCATAGCTGGCCGAACGGCAGATGGGCGCGCGGCGCCGATCCGGTTAAGCTTGGCGCCTGTTCGAATCAGCAGGATCAACGCATGACGGCATTACTTTTCGCGATCGGCATCGACGGCGGCGGCACCGGCACCCGCGCGGTCCTGGCCGACCGGCACGGGCGCGAGCTCGCGCAAGGGCGCGGCGGCCCGTCGGGGCTCGGCCTCGGCATCGAGCGCGCGTGGGCATCGATCGGCGCGGCCTGTGGCGACGCGTTCACGCGGGCGGGGCTCGCGTTCAACTGGTCGCAGTGCGCGCTCGGCTGCGGGCTCGCGGGCGTCAACAATGCCGCGTGGCTCGCCGCGTTCCGTGCACTGGCGCCGCTCGACGCCATCGCGATCGAGAGCGACGCCTATACGACCGTCGTCGGCGCGCATGGCGGCGCGCCGGGGCTCATCGTCGCGCTCGGCACGGGCAGCATCGCGGCGGCGCTCGATGCGGCGGGCGACTGCCGCATCGCGGGCGGCTTCGGCTTTCCGTCCGGCGACGAGGCGAGCGGCGCGTGGCTCGGCGTGCGCGCGCTTGCATACGCCCAGCAGGCGCTCGACGGCCGCGTGCCGCGCGACGCATTCGCCGACGCGCTGCTCGCAGAAACGGGGGCGCATGATCGGGATGCACTCGTCCAGTGGTCATGCGATGCGAACCAGACAATCTATGCGCGCCTTGCGCCGATCGTGCTCGCGCACCGCACCCATCCCTATGCGGCCGCGCTGATCGCGCAGGCCGGCGACGAGATCGGCAAGATGATCGACGCGCTTGATCCGCAGCAGGCGCTGCCGGTCGCGCTGTGCGGCGGGCTGGCCGACGCGCTTGCGCCGGCCGTGCCGGCGCGTCACGCGGCCCGGCTGCGCGCGCCGCTCGACGACTCCGCGCATGGCGCGTTGCGGCTCGCGCTGCAGGCGCTGAGGGCGGCTGAAGCGGGGTGAGTGGTTTGAAGGCGGGCAGAGCGCGGCGAGTGGGCCGAGCAGGCCGACCGTGTCAAGCAGGTCGCGCGCATTGAGCGAACTGAACGGGCGGTGCAGATGAAGCGGCTCGAACAGGCTGGCCAAGTCGAATCAGCGGACCGAAGGCCCACGCGCCCAACCGCCCGGCGCGCCCCTGAGCACGACGTTAAAATACGGGTTCCGCAGCATCCTGCGCGCCATTCCCCCGTCCCCATGTACAAAGTCATCGCCACCGATCTCGACGGCACCCTGCTGAACAGTGACCACCAGCTGGATCCGTACACGATCGAGACCGTCCGCCGGCTCGACCGCGACGGCCTGCAGTTCGTGATCGCGACGGGCCGTCACTACGCGGACGTCGCCGGCATCCGCGACGTGCTGGGCATCCGGCCGTACCTGATCACGTCGAACGGTGCGCGCGTGCACGCGCCGGACGATACGGCGATCCACGCGCAGGACATCGATCCCGCGATCGTCCGCGGCCTCGTGCAGCCGGGCGTGACCGGCGCGCACGGCCGCGTGATCGTCAACCTGTTCACCGACCAGGGCTGGCTGATCGACCGCGACGCGCCGCACCTGCTCGAATTCCACCAGGATTCGGGTTTCCGGTACGACGTGATCGACATGGCCGCGCACGACGGCGCGGATATCGCGAAGGTGCTGTACATCGGCGAGCCGGCCGATCTGGCGGTGGTCGCCGAGCAGATGCGCGTGCAGTTTGGTGATGCGCTGTACGTCACGTACTCGCTGCCCGATTGTCTCGAAGTGATGACCGCCAACGTGTCGAAGGGCCGCGCGCTGCGTGCGGTGCTCGCCCGGCTCGGCGTCGACGCCGGCCACTGCATCGCGTTCGGCGACAACATGAACGACATCGACCTGCTCGAAACGGCCGGTCACGCGTTTATGATGAACAACGCGAACCCCGATCTGATCGCGCACCTGCCGCACATCCCGCGGATCGGCAACAACTTCGACGCGGGCGTCGCCCGCCACCTGCGCACGCTGTTCGCACTCGAGGACACCCTCGATGGCGTCGCCGCTTCCTGAGCGGACATGAAAAACGGGCGCCAGCGGCGCCCGTTCAAATTACCTGCCTCGATATTGTTTGACAGCGTGAGGCTCGCTGTTCTGCTCGCGTGACCCCGTAGTGTTTTATTCGCTTGTGCGAGCGGATGCGGGCAGCAGGCCGACGGCATCGTCGCGCCCCGCGATCAGCGGGTAGACGACCCCCGCGATTGCCGCGCCGATGATCGGTGCGACCCAGAACAGCCACAGCTGGCCGATCGCGTCGCCGCCCACGAACAGCGCGGGGCCGGTCGAGCGGGCCGGATTCACCGACGTATTGGTGACCGGGATCGAGACCAGGTGAATCAACGTCAGGCACAGGCCGATCGCGATCGGCGCGAAGCCGGCCGGCGCGCGCTTGTCGGTGGCGCCGAGAATCACGAACAGGAAGAAACCCGTCATCACGACTTCGCAGATGAACGCCGCGCCAAGCGCGTAGTGGCCGGGCGAGCGCTCGCCAAAGCCGTTCGTCGCAAAGCCGCTGCCGACGACGTCGAAGCCCGGCTTGCCGGTCGCGATCAGGTACAGCACGAATGCACCGATCGTCGCACCGACCACCTGCGCAACGATGTACGGCGCGAGATCGCGTGCCGGGAAGCGGCCGGCGACCGTCAGGCCCACGCTCACCGCCGGATTCAAATGGCACCCCGAAATATGGCCGATCGCGAATGCCATCGTCAGCACGGTCAGGCCGAATGCAAGTGCGACGCCGGCAAAGCCGATGCCGAGGCCCGGAAAGGCGGCGGCCAGCACAGCGCTGCCGCACCCGCCAAGCACGAGCCAGAACGTCCCGAATGCCTCTGCAGCCAGACGCTGAGAAAGATTCATGTAAGAACCTCGTTCAAGTGAGGTGACGACAATCGGACGACCGGGCGATTTATTCGACGCCGGGAATTGGTCTGGATTATAGGAAATGAATCGGCTTGGGGAGGGTCAACGATTGTTAAATTTGAATGGCTGGCGAATGCCCTTTATTAGAATAAGTCCGCATTCTCGATATAGCCGAATCGGTTAAAGATGGCAGCATTAATTTCGAAGAGCAGGGCGGCAGTGGGGATGACGTAACGGATGCTGGTGTTCCGGCCGGACTCGCCGGAGCCGCATCATGGAAAAAAGGGAGTCGAAAAATGTCTCAATACGCGAAACTCAAGGCGCAGATCGCCGATCTGCAGGCTCAGGCGGATGACGTGCGTCGCCAGGAAGTGGCGGCGGTGATCGCCGACGTCCAGCGAATGATTGCCGAATATGGGCTGACGGCCCAGGACCTGGGCTTCGCGGAGCGAGCGCGGCGCGGCCGTCCGCCGAAAAAGGCGCCGCTACCCGCGAAATACCGCGACCCGAAGTCGGGTGCAACCTGGAGCGGGCGCGGCAAGCCGCCGAATTGGATCGTCGGGAAAAACCGCGATCGTTTCCTGATCGAATGACCGCGCAAAAAGAAAGAGCCGCATCGACGATGCGGCTCTTTGGCTTTTTCGCGCCGATTTCGACGCGAATTTTCGGGAATATTTCCTGACGAATTTCGGCGTCAGGCGCCCGCGACTTGACGCAGGGTCGGCTGTTTTGCCGTCGTGCAAAGCGATTCGTAAGTTTCGACGTAGCGTCGCGCCATCGCTTTCGAGCTGAAGCGCGTATCGAAGCGTGCGCGGATCGCGTCGCGCGACAGGCTGTCGATCCGGTGCAGCGCGCCGACCGCGCCCTGCACGTCCTCGACGATGAAGCCGGTCACGCCGTCCTCGATCACCTCCGGCACCGAGCCGCGGTTGAAGGCGACGACCGGCGTGCCGCAGGCCATCGCCTCGATCATCACCAAGCCGAACGGCTCCGGCCAGTCGATCGGGAACAGCAGCGCCTTCGCGCCGGACAGGAACGCCGGCTTTTGTGCCTCGTTGATCTCGCCGATGAATTCGACATGCGCTTCGCCGAGCAGCGGCTCGATCACTTCCTTGAAATAGTCGGCGTCGGCCTTGTCGACCTTCGCGGCGATCTTCAGCGGCAGCCCGCTTTGCGCGGCGATCCGGATCGCGGTGTCGACCCGCTTTTCGGGGCAGATCCGGCCGAGGAACGCGAGGTATTCGGGCTTCACGTCCGGTTGCGGCGTGAGCAGCGTGTCGGGCAGCCCGTGATATACGGTGCCGGCCCAGGCGGCCTGCGGCAGCGGCTTGCGCTGCGAATTCGAGATCGAGACGACCGGCGCGTCCGGGAACGCGTCGAACACCGGCTGCAGCTCCGGCAGGTCGAGGCGGCCGTGCAGCGTCGTCACGTAAGGCGTATCGAGGCGCGACATCAGCGGGAACGGCAGGTAGTCGAGGTGAAAGTGCAGCACGTCGAATTCGTGCGCGACACGGGCGACCTGCTCGATCAGGCGCATATGGGGCGCCATCGAGTCGCGAATCGACGGGTCGAGCCGCAGTGCGCGCGGCCATGCCGCCTCGAGACGGGCGGACGTGACGGAGTCGCCGCTGGCGAACAGCGTCACGTCGTGGCCGAGTTCGACGAGCGCCTCGGTGAGGTAGGACACGACACGCTCGGTGCCGCCGTAGAGTTTCGGCGGGACGGCTTCGTAAAGCGGCGCGATCTGGGCAATACGCATGGGCGTTCTCCGGTGTCGACCAGCGTAGGCGCTCGAGTGCGCATGCTGGTCCGATACAAGGTTGCGGAACTCGCCGACGTACGCTTTCTGCGGTACGTGGCCGGGTCCGTGGCGCGATGCGCGGGACGCCGGGCGGCAAGCTTCGGGGGCGGGCCGGCACGGCTCCCGCCGCCGCCCATTGGAGTCCATTATCGATATCGCCTTCAGGGGTTCGAGTGTTTTTTCAAACACTTAAGGCTTGTTACACGATGAAATACGCGAAAACCCCGATAAAAAGGGCGCATAAACATGGATCGAGATGGCCGCAACTATTGTTGCGCTATGGTGAAAAACCACTATAATTTTTACCGACTCACGCGCCGGCAGCCTTGCCGGACGGCCTCCAGCCGGATTCGACCCCTGCAGCACCGCATCGCTGACGAATTCGCGCCCCATTTGCCCCCGTCTTTTGTCCCCTTTCAATTCGCCTTGTCGGAAAAATTCCTACACGGTTTACAGACAAATCCTGCATGGCATACGTCACTTCGCTGATACCGGCGCAAATGCCGTTTGGCCAAAATTCGCCCTGTAAGACTGATAAACGTGCCGGCGGACGCCAAGAATCGACCTGTTCGAGCAAACGTTTTCATAATGAAAGGCCAAAGCAAAAGCTCTTAACGGGGGAATCATGAGCGCCACCAGCGAAATGCTCAGTGAGATCAAAGAGGTCAACCTGTCGTACCTCCTCCTCGCGCAGCGCCTGCTGCGGGAAGACAAGGCGATGGGCATGTTCCGCATGGGCGTGTCCCAGGAACTGGCCGACGTGCTCGCGAACCTCACGCTCGCCCAGACCGTGAAGCTCGCCGCATCGAATCAGTTGTTGTGCCGTTTCCGCTTCGACGATCACGCGTTGCTGTCCTCGCTCGCCGACAAGGGGCGCAGCGACGTCGTCACGCACGCGCACTCGGCCATCCTGATGGCCGGCCAGCCGGTCGAAAGCGTCCGCTGATCCTTTTCCGCCTTGCGTTCGTCCCGGCGTGGCGCGCCGGCGGGCGACGTATTGGCCACGCATCCGAACAACGTCAAGCGGACGGTTATTCACCATGGCAAGCAAAAGCGTCGTGATCGAGGTGAAGGAAATCACCCTCGCCATCGAACTGATCGAACTGGGTGCCCGGCTGCAGCTGCTGGAGGCGGAGACGAGCCTGTCGCGGGACCGTCTGATCAAGCTGTACAAGGAGCTGAAGGGGGTGTCGCCGCCCAAGGGGATGTTGCCGTTCTCGACCGACTGGTTCATGACGTGGCAGCCGAACATCCACTCGTCGCTGTTCTACAACATCTACCGGTTCATGCAGGATCACGGCCGCTGCGAGCCGATCCAGTCGATCGTGAAGGCGTACCGGCTGTATCTGGAGCACGTAAACCTCTCCGGCGACGAGGCTGCGCTGAGCCTCACGCGCGCGTGGACGCTCGTGCGCTTCTTCGACTCGGGGATGCTGCAGACGACCCCGTGCACGCGCTGCGGCGGCCACTTCGTCGCGCATGCGCATGATCCGCATCAAGGTTTCGTCTGTGGCCTCTGCCAGCCGCCGTCGCGCGCGGGCAAGACCCGCAAGGCCGCCGCCGCACGCGCGGAGCTGGCCGCCGCGGCCGCCTGAACCCCGCCGGGCGCGGCTCGGGCGGCGCCGGCCGGCTCCCGCGCGCCGCGCGAACCGGCCGGGATTGCTGGTAAACACCGCCGCGCCGCCGTCCCACGACCGCCAAAGTTTTCCTGACGACTGCCGTAAACCTGTTTAACGGCGGTCTCCCCGCCGGTCTTTCGTGAGGGACAGGCAGTGCTGATTATCGTGGGAACACTCGTGACGCTGTTGTCCGTCTTCGGCGGTTATGCGCTGGCAGGCGGGCATCTGGGCGCACTGGTCCAGCCGCTCGAGATCCTGATGATCGTGGGCGCGGGCGTCGGCGCGTTCCTTCTCGGCAACGGCATGAAGACCATCAAGGCGACGCTGCGCGTGCTCCCGACGCTCTTCAAGAGCTCGAAGTACACGAAGGATGTCTATATGGAGCTGATGGCGCTCTTGTACGTCGTGCTCGCGAAGGCGCGCAAGGAAGGCACGCTGACGCTCGAGGCCGACATCGACGATCCGGACAAGAGCCCGATCTTCACGCAATACCCGAAGATCCTCGCCGATCGCCACATCGTCGAATTCCTGACGGACTACCTGCGCCTGATGGTGGGCGGCAACATGAACGCGTTCGAGATCGAGAGCCTGATGGACGAGGAGATCGAGACGCATCACACGGAAGGCGAAGCGCCCGCGCACGCGCTGATGCGCGTCGGCGACGCGATGCCGGCGTTCGGGATCGTCGCGGCCGTGATGGGTGTCGTGCACACGATGGCGTCGGCCGACAAGCCGCCCGCGGTGCTCGGCGCGATGATCGCGCAGGCGCTGGTCGGCACGTTCCTCGGGATCCTGCTGTCGTACGGGCTGATCGGGCCGCTCGCGAGCCTCGCGGAGCAGCGCGTCGCCGAATCGACCAAGATGTTCCAGTGCATCAAGGTGACGATCCTCGCGAGCCTGAACGGCTATGCGCCGGCGATCGCTGTCGAGTTCGGCCGCAAGGTGCTGTTCTCGACCGAGCGTCCGTCGTTTGCCGAGCTCGAAGAGCACGTGCGCCGCGTGAAAGCGAAGTGACGCGGAGCGCCCGATGAGCAAGAACACGGATCGCGCGATCGTCGTGAAGCGGGTGGCGCCGCAGAAGAAGGGCCACCACGGCGGCGCATGGAAGCTCGCGTATGCGGATTTCATGACCGCGATGATGGCGTTCTTCCTGCTGATGTGGCTGCTGGGCTCGGTCACGACGGTGCAGCTGAAGGGCATCGCCGACTATTTCAATACGCCGCTGAAGACCGCGCTGTTCGGCAGCGGCGATCGCAGCTCGCAGGACTCCAGCATCATCAACGGCGGGGGGCGCGACCTGTCGAGCCTCGACGCGGGCACGCTGCGCCGCGCGGACGGCACGACGTCGCTCGCGGAGCGCATCGCGAAGCCGACCGACGAGCAGGCGCGCGCGCAGGCGCAGGGCGCGCTCGAGCGGCTCGAGCAGGTGCGCCTGCACGACCTGCAGATCAAGCTGATGGCGGCGATCGAGGCGAATCCGACGCTGCGCCAGTTCAAGCAGCAGATCCGCATCGATTCGACGCTGATGGGGCTGCGCATCGAGATCGTCGATACGCAGAAGCGGCCGATGTTCGCGATGTCGAGCGACCAGGTCGAGCCGTACATGCGCGACATCCTGCGCGAGATCGGCAAGACGCTGAACGACGTGCCGAACCGGATCATCGTCCAGGGCCACACCGACGCGGTGCCGTACGCGGGCGGCGAAGGCGGCTACAGCAACTGGGAGTTGTCGGCCGACCGCGCGAACGCGTCGCGCCGCGAGCTGATCGCGGGCGGCATGGACGAGGCGAAGGTGCTGCGCGTGCTCGGCCTCGCATCGACGCAGAACCTGAACAAGGCCGATCCGCTCGATCCGGAAAACCGTCGGATCAGCGTGATCGTGTTGAACCGCAAATCCGAAGACGCGCTGATGCGCGACGACCAGACGACCACGACGCTGTCGGCCGACGCGGCGGGCTCGAAGCTGCTGGCCCAGCAGCTCGGCGGCCCGTCGCCGGCCGCGCGACCGGCGCTCGCGAGCGCCGCCGCCGTGGCGCCGAAACCCTGACGTTTCCCAGATGCCGAGACACGCATGCAACAACCCCCACGCTCACTTTGTTCGCTGCCCCTCGAGGGGGCGGTCAGCCGCCTTGGGGCGGCCCTGCGGAGGCTGACATGATCCGAACCATTCTCGCCATCGACGACTCCGCGACCATGCGTGCGCTGCTGCAGGCGACGCTTGCGCAGGCCGGCTACGACGTGACGGTGGCGCCGGACGGCGAAGCCGGCTTCGACATGGCGGCCACGGTGCCGTACGACCTGGTGCTGACCGACCAGAACATGCCGCGCAAGAACGGGCTCGAGGTGATCGCCGCGCTGCGCAAGCTGGGCGCATACACGGACACGCCGATCCTCGTGCTGACGACCGAAGGCAGCGATGCGTTCAAGGACGCCGCGCGCGACGCGGGCGCGACCGGCTGGATCGAGAAGCCGATCGACCCGGCCGTGCTGGTCGACCTGGTCGCGACGCTGTCCGAGCAGACAGCCCCCTGACATGAACGCGACGAATCCAACCGGTGACCGGGCATGACTCTCGACATCACGCAGTTCTACCAGACCTTTTTCGACGAAGCGGACGAGTTGCTCGCGCAGATGGAGCAGCTGCTGCTGAACCTCGACGTCGGCTCGCCCGACCCCGAGGACCTGGCCGCGATCTTCCGCGCCGCGCATTCGATCAAGGGCGGCGCGGCGACGTTCGGCTTTTCCGCGCTGACCGAGACGACCCACATCCTCGAGTCGCTGCTCGACCGCGCACGCAATCATGAGCTGACGCTGACCAAGGAAATGGTCGACGCGTTCCTCGAGACCAAGGACGTGCTGTCCGACCAGCTGGTCGACTATCGCGCGAGCGCGGAACCGGACGCGGCGGCTGCCGCGGCGATCTGCGCGAAGCTCGAACGCCTGAAGGCCGAGAGCGGCGGTGCGCCCGCGGACGTTGCGCCAGCCGTGCCGGCTGCTCCTGCCGTGACGACTGCACCGGCGACTGCACCGACACCGCCCGCCAGCAGCGATCGCGCGCCTGATCACGTGGTCGAACAGGCCGTCGCGGCCGCGCATCCGGTGGCCAATCCGGCCGACGCCGGCGCGGACGGCCCGCACCTGAAGATCACGCTCGTCGGCGTCGACGCGAAGGATCAGGCGCTGCTCACCGAGGAGCTCGGCAATCTCGGCCGGATCGTCGGCCGCGAGGAAGCGGGTGCGGACCTGACGCTGTGGCTCGAATCGGACGTGCCGTCCGACGACATCGTCGCCGTGTGCTGCTTCGTGATCGACGACAGCCAGATCCGCATCGCGCGCGGCACGGCGCCGGCTGCACCGGCGGCGCCTGCCGCCGCGCCGGCCGCAGCCGGACCGGCCGCCGCGCCGGAACCGGCCGCGCGGGTCGAGGTGTTCGCGCAAGCCGCCGGTGCCGCACCGGCCGCCGCGGCACCGCAAGCTCAACCGCAGCCGCAGCCGCAGCCGAGCGCCGCCGTGCAACCTGCGCCGCAACCGCACGCCGAACCCGAGGGGCAGGCCGCCCAGGCTGGCGCGCACCACGACGACAAGCGCGCGCGCCCGGCTGCCGCCGCGGCGGGTGCCGAGGGCAGCTCGATTCGCGTCGGCGTCGAGAAGGTCGACCAGCTGATCAACCTGGTCGGCGAGCTCGTGATCACGCAGGCGATGCTCGCGGAAACGGCGAGCGCGTTCGATCCGGCGCTGCATGACCGGCTGTTCAACGGGATGGCGCAGCTCGAGCGCAACGCGCGCGACCTGCAGGAAGCGGTGATGTCGATCCGCATGATGCCGATGGACTACGTGTTCAGCCGCTTCCCGCGGCTCGTGCGCGACCTGGCCGGCAAGCTCGGCAAGCAGGTCGAGCTCGTCACGTTCGGCCAGGCGACCGAGCTGGACAAGAGCCTGATCGAGCGGATCATCGACCCGCTCACGCACCTCGTGCGCAACAGCCTCGATCACGGGATCGAAACCGTCGACAAGCGCGTCGCCGCCGGCAAGGACGGGGTCGGCCAGCTCGTGCTGTCGGCCGCGCATCACGGCGGCAACATCGTGATCGAGGTCAGCGACGACGGCGCGGGCCTGAACCGCGAGCGGATCCTCGCGAAGGCGGCGAAGCAGGGCATGCAGGTGTCCGACAGCATCAGCGACGACGAAGTCTGGCAGCTGATCTTCGCGCCGGGCTTCTCGACCGCCGAGACGGTGACCGACGTGTCGGGCCGCGGCGTCGGGATGGACGTCGTGAAGCGCAACATCCAGTCGATGGGCGGCCACGTCGAGATCTCGTCGCAGGCCGGCCGCGGCACGACCACGCGGATCGTGCTGCCGCTCACGCTCGCGATCCTCGACGGGATGTCGGTGAAGGTCGGCAGCGAGATCTTCATCCTGCCGCTGAACTTCGTGATGGAGTCGCTGCAGCCGTCGAACGACGACATCTATACGGTCGGCAACGGCGAGCGCGTGGTGCGCGTGCGCGGCGAATACCTGCCGCTCGTCGCGCTGCACGAGGTGTTCTCGGTCGAGGACGCGCGCACCGATCCGACCCAGGGGATCGTCACGATCATGGAAACCGAGGGGCGCCGCTTCGCGATGCTGATCGACGAGCTGGTCGGCCAGCAGCAGGTGGTCGTGAAGAACCTCGAAACCAACTACCGCAAGGTGCACGGCATCTCGGCGGCGACCATCCTCGGCGACGGCAGCGTCGCGCTGATCGTCGACGTCGCGGCGCTGAACCGCGAAACCCGTGCGATGCACGGCGCCCGAGTGGGCGCCGAGCTCGCGATCTTCTGACTCTCGCCATTCAACCGATTGGGGGCAAACGTGTCTGCTGAAGTCCAAATGATCAATCCGGCCGCGGCGAACGCGGCTCATAGCCGCCGCGACGCCGAGCATGGCGATGCGACGGGCCAGGAATTCCTCGTCTTCACGCTCGGCGACGAGGAATACGGGATCGACATCCTGAAGGTGCAGGAAATCCGCGGCTACGACAGCGTCACGCGCATCGCGAATGCGCCGGACTTCATCAAGGGCGTGATCAATCTGCGCGGGATCATCGTGCCGATCGTCGACATGCGGATCAAGTTCCATCTCGGCCGCGTCGAGTACGACCACCAGACCGTCGTGATCATCCTGAACGTGTCGAACCGCGTGGTCGGGATGGTGGTCGACGGCGTGTCGGACGTGCTGACGCTGCAGACGGACCAGATCATGCCGGCGCCGGAATTCGGCGCGACGCTGACGACCGAGTACCTGACGGGCCTCGGCACGGTCGACGGCCGGATGCTGATCCTGATGGACATCGAGAAGCTGATGTCGAGCCGGGAAATGGCGCTGATCGAGTCGCTCGGCGCATAAGCGCGCCGCGCGCGCAGGAACTTCGGGAGAATCCGCAATGTTGCATAACTGGTCGATCCGCACGACGCTCACGGCGGTCGGACTCATCCTCGTGGCGCTGGCCGCAGCCGTCGGCGGGCTCGGCCTGGTCGCGCTGAATCACGCGAGCCGTTCGCTCGACGAGATCGCGCACGTCGATCTGCCTGCGATCCACATGCTCGACGACACGTCGTCGTACCTGCTGCGTGCGCGCGTGTCGCTCGACCGCTTCCGCTCGCTGACCGAGGCTGGCAACACGGCCGAGGCGAGCAAGGTGCTCGACCGCGCGCAGGAGCTGTACGCGAAGTCGAACCAGAACTGGCAGGCGTTCCAGTCGACGCCGAAGCGCGGCGTCGAGCAGGCGCTCGTCGACGAACTCGCCGCGCGCTACGCGACGATCGTGAAGGAAGGCGTCGAGCCCGAGTTCGCGGCCGCGCGCGCGGGCGACATGGCGGCGTACCACGCGGTCGCCGATACCAGGATCAGCCCGATGTTCGTCGCGTACGACCAGGCGGCATCGGCCGTGATCGCATCGCTGCAGAAGCGCGCGGAAGAACGCCAGGCCGCGACGCAGTCGCAGATCTCGATGATGATCGGCCTGATCGCGGCCGGCATCGCGATCGCGTTCGTCGTCGTGATCGCGATTCGCTTCGCGCTGCGCGGGCTGATCGTGAAGCCGCTCGAGGACGCGATCGCGCACTTCGAGCGCATCGCCGGCGGCGACCTCACGCAGCCGGTGAACGTGTTCAGCACCAACGAGATCGGCCGCCTGTTCGGCGGCATCAAGCGAATGCAGGACGCCGTGACGACGATGGTGCAGGCCGTGCATCGCGGCACCGAGTCGATCGACGTCGGCGCGCATGAGATCTCGACCGGCAACACCGACCTGTCGCAGCGCACCGAGGAGCAGGCCGCATCGCTGCAGGAAACCGCATCGAGCATGGAGCAGCTGACCGGTACCGTGCGGCAGAACGCGGAGAACGCGCGGCAGGCGAGCCAGCTTGCGGTGAACGCGTCCGACATCGCGACGCAGGGCGGCGAGGTGGTCGGCCAGGTCGTGTCGACGATGCAGGACATCGCGGCGAGCTCGGGCAAGGTCGTCGACATCATCGGCACGATCGAAGGCATTGCATTCCAGACCAACATCCTCGCGCTGAACGCGGCGGTCGAAGCCGCGCGTGCGGGCGAGCAGGGCCGCGGCTTCGCGGTGGTCGCGGGTGAAGTGCGCTCGCTGGCCCAGCGCAGCGCGAGCGCCGCGAAGGAGATCAAGCAGCTGATCGGCGATTCGGCCGAGAAGGTCGAAAGCGGGTCGGCGCTCGTCTCGCGGGCCGGCTCGACGATGGACGAGATCGTGCAGGCCGTGCGCCGCGTGACCGACATCATGGGCGAGATCAGCGCCGCGTCGGACGAGCAGTCGACCGGCATCGAGCAGGTCAATCGCGCGGTCGGCCAGATGGATTCGGTCACGCAGCAGAACGCGGCGCTCGTCGAGCAGGCCGCGGCGGCGGCCGCGTCGCTCGAGGAGCAGACGCGCCAGATGAAGTCGATCGTGTCGGCGTGGCGCGTCGCGGGCGGCATCGCGCTCGCGCCGGCGCGCAGCGCCGTGCGCCCGGCCGCGCACGCACCGGCCGCCGCGCCGGCGTTGCCGTCGGAGAGCCGTTTCGAAGCCGCGCCGGCCGCACTGCCGGCACCGCAGGGCGCCGCCAAGCCGGCCCGTCGTGCAACGCCTGCGCCGCATGCCGCGGCACCGGCCACGAGCCACGAAGCGAAGCGCGCGGCGGATTCCACTGCACGCGCAGCGAAGGAAGCGCCGGCTGCGGGCGGCTACGGCCCGCGTCTCGCGAAGGCGGCCGCACCGGCGCACAAGCCGGCCGAGAAGCCCGCACTGGTACGTCCGGCGCTGAACGGCGAGAAGCCGGCGCTGGCTGCGGCCGGTACCTCCGACGACGATTGGGAGACCTTCTAAGCCATGCCGTCCGCGCGCGCACCGTTTCGACCCGATGCACCGGATAGCTCGCTTCGCGCGGGCGAGCCGGGGCGCGACTTCGCGTTCACCGGCGCGGATTTCGCACGCATCCGCGCGCTGATCCATCAACGCGCGGGTATCTCGCTGTCCGAGCACAAGCGCGACATGGCGTACAGCCGGCTGGCCCGCCGGCTGCGCGCACGCGGCCTCGACACGTTCCGCGACTATCTCGACCTGCTCGAGCAGGAGAACGATCCGCTCGAGTGGGAGGCGTTCACCAACGCGCTGACGACGAACCTGACCGCGTTCTTCCGCGAGTCGCACCATTTCCCGATCCTCGCCGACTTCGTGAAGGGGCGCGCGGCGCCCGTGTCGGTGTGGTGCTCGGCGGCGTCGACCGGCGAGGAGCCTTACTCGATCGCGATCACGCTGATCGAGGCGCTCGGCGAATCGGCCGCGCGCGGCGCATCGATCCTCGCGACCGATCTCGACACGCAGGTGCTCGCGAAGGCCGAGGCCGGCATCTATACGGTCGACCAGGTCAAGCACCTGAGCCCGGAGCGGCTCAAGCGCTTCTTCCTGAAGGGCACCGGCGCGCAGGCCGGCCGCGTGAAGGTGCGCCCGGAACTGCGCGCGATGATCCGCTTCGAGCAGCTGAACCTGACCGATGCCGACTACGGGATCGCGAAGCCGTTCGACGCGATCTTCTGCCGCAACGTGATGATCTATTTCGACAAGCCGACGCAGGGGCAGGTGCTGTCGCGCTTCGAGCCGCTCGTGAAGCCGGGCGGGCTGCTGTTCGCCGGGCATTCGGAGAATTTCACGTACGTCACGCAGGCGTTCCGGCTGCGCGGGCAGACGGTGTACGAACTGACGCGCGATGCCGCGGCGCTCTCGCGCCCGCGCGGCGCGGCGCCCGCCGCGGCCGTGGCGCCGCGCACCCATGCGCGTGCCGCGCCCGCTTACGGAGACCGCGGATGAGCGCCCTGCCGATTGCGACCAATCGCTACTTCGACACCCACTTCGAACGCCCCGGCGTGAAGCTGCTGCCGAACGAGTTCTACACGACGTCCGAGGACATGGTGCTGATGACCGTGCTCGGCTCGTGCGTCGCCGCGTGCCTGCACGACCCGTTCGCGGGTATCGGCGGGATGAATCACTTCATGCTGCCCGACGACGGCGCCGATGCCGGCGCGGCCGCGTCGGAGTCGATGCGCTACGGCGCGTACGCGATGGAAGTGCTGATCAACGAACTGATCAAGGCCGGCGGGCGCCGCGAGCGCATCGAGGCGAAGGTGTTCGGCGGCGCGGCCGTGCTGGCCGGGATGACGACGATCAACATCGGCGATCGCAATGCGGATTTCGTGCGCCGCTATCTCGCGCTCGAACGCATCCGCATCGCCGCGGAGGATCTGCAGGGCGTGCACCCGCGCAAGGTCGCGTTCATGCCGCGCACCGGGCGCGCGATGGTGAAGAAGCTGCGGCTGCAGGTGCCGGGCGTGACCGAGCGCGAAGCCGCGCTGGCGCGCGAGGCCGACCGCGTGCGCGCCGTCCGGCCGCGCGCGCACGTCGAGCTGTTCGCGGCGAAACGGCCGGCCGCGCCGCCGCCGCCGGCGCGCCCGCGCATCGAGCTGTTCGGCGCCCGCGGTGCCGGCGCCGCGCAGGCGACGAACACGAAGACCGGCAGCCCGAACGCCGGCAGCCCGTATGCGGCCAACCTTTCGAGAAAGCAGGAGGCATGACCGCAGTGCAGAAGATCAAAGTGTTGTGCGTCGACGACTCGGCGCTGATCCGCAGCCTGATGACGGAGATCATCAACAGCCAGCCCGACATGATGGTGTGCGCGACCGCGCCCGATCCGCTCGTCGCGCGCGAGCTCATCAAGCAGCACAACCCGGACGTCCTGACGCTGGACGTCGAAATGCCGCGCATGGACGGGCTCGACTTTCTCGAGAAGCTGATGCGCCTGCGGCCGATGCCGGTCGTGATGGTGTCGTCGCTCACCGAGCGCGGCTCCGAGATCACGCTGCGCGCGCTCGAGCTCGGCGCGGTGGATTTCGTGACGAAGCCGCGCGTCGGGATTCGCGACGGCATGCTCGAGTACGCGGAAAAGCTCGCGGACAAGATCCGTGCCGCGTCGCGCGCCCGCGTGCGCCAGGCGCCGCAGCCGCAGGCCGTCGCGCGCACGGCGAGCGGCCAGCCGGCCGCGCCGATGATCAACAACCCGCTCGTCAGTACCGAGAAGCTGATCATCATCGGCGCGTCGACGGGCGGCACCGAGGCGATCCGCGAGGTGCTGACGCCGCTGCCGCCGGATGCGCCGGCGGTGCTGATCGCGCAGCACATGCCGCCCGGCTTCACGAAGTCCTTCGCGCAGCGGCTGAACGGCTTGTGCCGGATCGCGGTGAAGGAAGCCGAGCACGGCGAGCGCGTGCTGCCGGGCCATGCGTACATCGCGCCGGGCCATGCGCACCTGCTGCTCGCGAGGAGCGGCGCGAACTACATCGCGCAGCTCTCCGACGAGCCGCCGGTGAACCGTCACCGGCCGTCGGTCGACGTGCTGTTCCGCTCGGCGGCGCAGCACGCGGGCAAGAATGCGATCGGCGTGATCCTCACGGGGATGGGCCGCGACGGCGCGGCCGGCCTGCTGGACATGAAGCGCGCGGGCGCCCACACGTTCGCGCAGGACGAGGCGAGCTGCGTCGTGTTCGGGATGCCGCGCGAGGCGATCGCGCTCGGCGGCGCGGACGAGATCGCGCCGCTTTCCGAGATGAGCCGGCGCGTGATGGCGCGACTGGCGACGATGGGCGACCGCGTGCAGCGCGTCTGAATGAAATGTCATGGGGCACGTGCGATGCTGCGCGCGCCGACGGTAACGAATCTGCAAAGGAACGACGATGGACAAGAGCATGAAAATCCTGGTGGTGGACGATTTCCCGACGATGCGCCGGATCGTCCGCAACCTGCTCAAGGAACTGGGCTACACGAACGTCGACGAAGCCGAGGACGGCGCGGCAGGCCTCGCGCGGCTGCGCGGCGGCAGCTTCGACTTCGTGATCTCCGACTGGAACATGCCGAACCTCGACGGCCTCGCGATGCTGAAGGAAATCCGCGCGGACGCGACGCTCACGCACCTGCCGGTGCTGATGGTCACGGCCGAGTCGAAGAAGGAGAACATCATCGCGGCCGCGCAGGCGGGTGCGAGCGGCTACGTCGTGAAGCCGTTCACGGCCGCGACGCTCGACGAGAAGCTGAACAAGATCATCGACAAGATGGTCAAGGCCGGGAGCTGACGTGAACGAGCCGATCCATGCGGCGCTCGCCGGCGCGGCGATCAATGCCGACGGCCACGCCGAAGGCGCCGATTACGCGAGCGACCGGATCCTCGCGCGCATCGGCCACGTCACGCGCACGCTGCGCGATTCGATGCGCGAGCTCGGGCTCGACAAGCACGTCGAGCGCGCGGCGGAGGCCGTGCCCGATGCACGCGACCGGCTGCGCTACGTCGCGACGATGACCGAGCAGGCGGCCGAGCGCGTGCTGAACGCGATCGAGATCGCCAAGCCCGTGCAGGAGCGCATCCAGAACGAGGCCGAGGCGCTCGATGCGCGCTGGGCGCAGTGGTACGCGGCGCCGATCGAGCACGCGGAAGTGCGCGAACTGATGGACGACACGCGCACGTTCCTGCATACGCTGCCCGAAGCGACGTCCGCGACCGGCGCGCAGCTGCTCGAGATCATGCTCGCGCAGGATTTCCAGGATCTGACCGGGCAGGTGATCAAGAAGATCATGGACATGGTCTACCTGATCGAGCAGCAGCTGCTCACCGTGCTCGTCGAGAACATCGCGCCCGAGCGGCGCGAGCAGTTCGCGGCGACCGCCGCCGCGCTCGCGGCCGAGCAGGTCAGCACGACCGGCAGCCCGGAGTCGCTGCTGAACGGTCCGCAGGTCGCGCCGGAAGGCAAGTCCGACGTCGTGCAGGACCAGGCGCAGGTCGACGACCTGCTCGCGAGTCTCGGCTTCTGACCCCGACACATCGCACCGGGCCGCTCCGTGCCGCGGAGCGGCCCGGTGCGTATGGTCGTCGCCGGTTTCCCCCACCCGCCGTGAGCGGGCGTCGCCGCACGTCATGCCGCGACGATTTGACACTCGGACACACTCCGCAGGCATACTACGCGTCAGCAGCAACGAAGCGTCATTCTTGAGACTTTCATTTGTTGACCTGCGAGGCCGAGCCTGACAGCGGCGGCGGGCAACGAAGCCAGTCCCTTGGGGGGGAACGTGAAGCTGAAACGCTTGGGCTGGGCCGCCGCGCGCGCGATGGCGGCAATGGGTGTGCTGTGGACCGTCCACGCACACGCCGAACTGGGCGGCGCGCCGATGTCGCCACCGGCGGACGATCACGCCGCCACCGTGCGCGCGATGCAGCGCGCGATGCGCTCGGCCGACGGTGCGCAGGCGAGCACGGCCGCCTACACCGTCCGCGAGATCACACTCGGATCGGGCACCGTCATCCACGAATACACGAGCGCCGCGGGCACCGTGTTCGGTCTCGCCTGGCGCGGGCCGAGCATGCCGGACCTGGCGTCGCTGCTCGGCAGCTATTTCCCGCAGTACACCGCCGGCGTCCAGGCCGCGCACGCGGCGCGCGGCTGGCGCGCGCCCGTGTCCGTCGATACGAGCGGTCTGGTGATCCGTACGGGCGGCCACATGGGCGCCTTCGCGGGCCAGGCGTGGCTGCCGGCGGCGCTGCCGGCCGGCCTGTCCGGCCCCGACATCCAGTGACAGCGGGAGAGCGATCTTGAGAATTCCTCGTACCTTCAAGCACTGGCTCGGCCTGCTGAGCCTGGCGGCTGCCACGGCCATGCTCGTAACGGCATGTGGCGGCGGCGGCGACGGCGGCGGTGGTGGTAGCGGCGGCGGCAATGGCGGCGGCTCCAGCGTATCGGACGGCAATACCGCGAACACGGCCGTGATCACGGTCGGCACCGGCGTCGCGCGCGTGATCAACATCCCGACCGTCAACGTGAAGATCTGCGCGCCGGGCACGTCGAACTGCCAGGTGGTCAGCAACGTGCTCGTCGACACCGCGTCGTACGGGCTGCGGCTGGTCGGCAGCGCCGTGTCGGGCGTGCTGAACAACCTGCCGAAGGTGACGAGCGGCGGCGCGCCGGTCGCCGAATGCGGGAAGTTCGTGTCGAGCTACACGTGGGGCACGGTGCGTACCGTCGACCTGTCGATCGGCACCGAGCAGGCGAGTTCGCTGCCGGTTCAGATCATCGGTGACCTCGGCACGTCCAACGTGCCGAGCTCGTGCACGAACGGCGGCATGTCGGCCAACACGGCGAGCGACCTCGGCGCGAACGGCATCCTCGGCATCGGGCCGGCGCCGTTCGATTGCGGCACGACCTGCGCGACGTCGACGTCGGCGACGAACAACAACTACTACGCGTGCCCGAACGGCAATTCGAGCTGTGCAGTCACGCTGGTGCCGATCTCGCAGCAGGTGGCCAACCCGGTCCATCGCTTCGCGACCGACAACAACGGCGTGATCGTGCAGATGCCGAACATCTCGAGCAGCGGGCAGGGCAGCGCGACGGGCCTGCTGACGTTCGGGATCGGTACGCAGAGCAACAACGCGCTCGGGGCGTCGACGGTGCTGACGTCGACGACGACGGGCGACGTGAGCGCGACCTTCCTCGGCGGCAGCGTGACCGCGTTCTTCGATACGGGCTCGAACGCGTACTTCTTCAACGATTCGTCGCAGAAGATCTGCTCGACCAACACGCAGTTCTACTGCCCGTCGTCGACGACCACCTACACGGCGACGCTGACCGGTCAGAACGGTACGTCGGGCGGCGTGTCGATGCCCGTCGCGAACGCCGACACGCTGTTCGCGAACGCGTCGACGTTCGCGTTCAACGACATCGCCGGCCCGTTCGGCACGGCCGGCTGGCTCGATCTCGGTCTGCCGCATTTCTACGGCAAGACGATCTACTTCGGGATGGACAAGACCGCGAGCGGCGGCGCGCAGCCTTACGTCGCGTTCTGACCGCGCACGAACGGCGGCAGCAAGAGGGGGCGAGCGATCGCCCCCTTTTTTCGCCTTCGGCCGGGCGGCGGGCAGACTACGTTCCGGGCGGCCGCACCGTGCCGATACAGCGCCTACGATATAAGGCCGGCACCGGTGCCGGCACGACATCGAGGAGACAGCGCCATGAGCCAGCGAATCCAACGCATCACGCCGTTTCTGTGGTTCGACCAGGACGCCGAGGCGGCCGCCAGCTTCTACGTGTCGGTGTTCGACGACGCGCGCATCCTGCACGTCGCCCGCTACGGCAAGTCGGGCGCGCAGGCGTCCGGGCGGGCCGAGGGCACGGTGATGACGGTGTCGTTCGAACTGGACGGGCAGGCGTTTCTCGCGCTGAACGGCGGCCCGGCGTTTCCGCTCACGCCGGCCGTGTCGTTCGTCGTCAACTGCCGCGACCAGCGCGAGATCGACCGCTACTGGGCGGCGCTCGCCGAAGGCGGCGACGAGCGCGCGCAGCAGTGCGGCTGGCTGCGCGACCGCTTCGGCGTGTCGTGGCAGGTGGTGCCCGTGCAGATGCCCGAACTGATGGCGGGCGACCCGGCACGCGCCGAGCGCGTGATGGCGCAGGTGATGAAGATGAAGAAGCTGGATCTCGATGCGCTGCAGCAGGCGGCGGCCGGCTAGCGCAGAGGCCGGCCGGGATGCGCGGCTTGCGATGTATGCGCGCGACGCCCGGCGCGATTTTCCTGCTGCTGGCGATCGTCGCACTGGTCGTGTCGCTCGCGCGGGTGCCGCCGGGCCTCGCGGTCACTGTTCGCCGCCTGCACGATAAGGGCTGCTCCGGCTGGTTCCTGCCGATCGCGTTCATTCCAATCGTCGGCGGAATCCTGCTGCTCGTGTGGATGTGCGCGCGCGGTACCGACGGCCCGAACCGCTACGGCTTGGATCAGACTCCGGCAATCTGAGCGCCGCCCGCCCCGACGCGCGGCCGGCGCGTCGGGGCGATCCGATGATCGCTTCACGGCTGCTTCGATTCCCCGCTTCCCCCGTCATCTGCTTCTCCCCACCTGCCCGCGGACGCGTTGTTCACAGCCTCCCCTGCCTGCCGCCCCCCGCCGTACCGCCTTCCCCGATTCCCCGAAATACCCCCCTTTCCCGGCTTTGCTCGACCGATCGGCGTTTGACGTGCGCATGAATAATCGGTGTCACTGGAAAGCGGCATCCCGCCGTACCCGACTGGAGGCCCCGTGGCAGACGAGAGCGATCTCGACAGAACCGAAGCCGCCACTCCCAGGCGCCGCGAGAAGGCGCGCGAGGAGGGGCAGGTCGCGCGTTCGCGCGAGCTGGCTTCGTTCGCGCTGCTCGCGGCCGGGTTCTACGGTGCGTGGCTGCTCGCGGGTCCGTCGGGCGCTCACCTGAAGACGATGCTGCGTGGCGCGTTCACGTTCGATCGCGCCACCGCGTTCGATACGCACCGGATGCTGTCGGCGGCCGGCAGCGCGAGCCTGGAAGGTTTCGCCGCGCTGCTGCCGATCCTCGCGCTCACCGGCCTGGCCGCGCTGCTCGCGCCGATGGCGCTCGGCGGCTGGCTGATCTCGCAGAAGACCTTCGAGCTGAAGTTCGACCGCCTGAACCCGATCTCGGGTCTCGGCCGGATCTTCTCGATCCAGGGGCCGATCCAGCTCGGGATGTCGCTCGCGAAGACGCTCGTCGTCGGCGGGATCGGCGGGATCGCGATCTGGCGCAGCAAGGACGAGCTGCTCGGTCTCGCGACCCAGCCGCTCGGCTCGGCGCTCGCCGATGCGATGCACCTGGTCGCCGTGTGCTGCGGCACGACGGTCGCCGGGATGCTGGTGGTCGCCGCGCTCGACGTGCCTTACCAACTCTGGCAGTACAACAAGAAGTTGCGCATGACGAAGGAAGAAGTGAAGCGCGAGCATCGCGAGAACGAAGGCGATCCGCACGTGAAGGGCCGCATCCGCCAGCAGCAGCGCGCGATCGCGCGGCGCCGGATGATGGCCGCCGTGCCGAAGGCCGACGTGGTCGTCACGAACCCGACGCACTTCGCCGTCGCCTTGCAGTACACGGACGGCGAGATGCGCGCGCCGAAGGTCGTCGCGAAGGGCGTGAACCTCGTCGCCGCGCGCATCCGCGAGCTCGCGGCCGAACACAACGTGCCGCTGCTCGAGGCGCCGCCGCTCGCGCGTGCGCTGTATCACAACGTCGAACTCGAACGCGAGATTCCCGGCTCGCTGTACTCGGCCGTCGCCGAGGTGCTCGCGTGGGTCTACCAGCTGCGGCGCTTCCGCTCGGAAGGCGGCGCGTTCCCGGCCGCGCCGGTCGAGCTCGACGTGCCGGCGGAACTCGACAAGGGGGCGTCGGTATCGGCCGGCGACGCGCGTGAAGAAGCCGAAGACACGCTCGGCAAGCAAGGGAACGCAGTATGAGCACCCCGACCACCGGCCTGTTCGCCAAACGCCCGAACCCGTTCGCGGGCACCAACCTGCGCGCGCTCGCGGGCCCGATCCTCATCTGCATGATCCTGGGGATGATGATCCTGCCGCTGCCGCCGCTGCTGCTGGATCTGCTGTTCACGTTCAACATCGCGCTGTCGGTGATGGTGCTGCTCGTCAGCATGTACACGATGAAGCCGCTCGACTTCGCGGCGTTCCCGAGCGTGCTGCTGTTCTCGACGCTGTTGCGCCTGTCGCTGAACGTCGCGTCGACGCGCGTCGTGCTGCTCGAGGGCCACACCGGCCCCGACGCGGCCGGCCAGGTGATCGAGGCGTTCGGCCACTTCCTCGTCGGCGGCAACTTCGCGGTCGGCATCGTCGTGTTCGTGATCCTGATGATCATCAACTTCATGGTGATCACGAAGGGCGCGGGGCGGATCGCCGAAGTGTCCGCGCGCTTCACGCTCGACGCGATGCCCGGCAAGCAGATGGCGATCGACGCCGACCTGAACGCGGGCCTCATCAACGAGGAGCAGGCGCGCAAGCGCCGCCAGGCCGTGTCGCAGGAAGCCGAGTTCTACGGGTCGATGGACGGCGCGTCGAAGTTCGTGCGCGGCGACGCGATCGCCGGCCTGATCATCATGGCGATCAACGTGATCGGCGGGCTGATCGTCGGGATGGTCCAGCACGACATGACGTTCGTCGCGGCCGGCACCAACTACACGCTGCTGACGATCGGCGACGGCCTCGTCGCGCAGATCCCGTCGCTCGTGATCTCGACGGCGGCCGGCGTGATCGTGTCGCGCGTCGCGACCGACGAGGACATCGGCACGCAGATCACCGGCCAGCTGTTCACGAACCCGCGCGTGCTGACCATCACCGGTGCGATCATCGTGCTGATGGGGCTGATTCCCGGGATGCCGCACTTCGCGTTCCTCGCGCTCGGCGGCGGCGCGATCTGGCTGGCCCGCACGCAGACCAGGCGCGCGGCGGCCCGCAAGGCGGCCGGCGACGTGACCGACATCGCACCGCCCGCCGTGCTGCCGTCCGACAGCCACGAGGCGACCTGGGACGACGTGCAGCTGATCGACCCGCTCGGCCTGGAAGTCGGCTACCGGCTGATTCCGCTCGTCGACAAGAACAGCGACGGCGAGCTGCTCAAGCGCATCAAGAGCATCCGCAAGAAATTCGCGCAGGAAATCGGCTTCCTGCCTCCGGTGATCCATATCCGCGACAACCTCGAACTGCGGCCGAACGCGTACCGGATCGCGCTGAAGGGCGTCGAGATTGGCACGGGCGAAGTGTTCCCGGGCCAGTGGCTCGCGATCAACCCGGGCCAGGTGACGGCCGCGCTGCCGGGCGCCGCGACGCAGGATCCGGCGTTCGGGCTGCCGGCCGTGTGGATCGACGTCGCGATGCGCGAACAGGCGCAGGTGTACGGCTACACGGTGGTCGACGCGAGCACGGTCGTCGCGACGCACCTGAATCATCTGGTCGTCCAGCACGCGGCCGAGCTGCTCGGCCGCCAGGAAGTGCAGGCGCTCGTCGAGCGCACCGGCAAGGACGCGCCGTCGCTCGTCGAGGACCTCGTGCCGAAGACGATCTCGCTGACGACGCTGCAGAAAGTGCTGCAGAACCTGCTCGAGGAAGGCGTGCCGATCCGCGACATGCGCACGATCCTCGAGGCCGTGTCCGAACACGCCGGCCGCGGCGACGCGTATGAGATCACCGCCGCGGTGCGGCTGTCGCTCGGCCGCGCGATCACCCAGCAGTGGTATCCGGGCTCGGGCGAGATGCAGGTGATGGGCATCGATTCGAATCTCGAGCGCGTGCTGTCGCAGGCGCTCGCCACTGGCGCGAACCCGGGCCTCGAGCCCGGCCTCGCGCACAACCTTCTGACCGGCACGCAACAGGCGATGCTGCGTCAACAGAATCTCGGGCTGCCGCCCGTGCTGCTGGTGCAGCACGCGCTGCGCGCGATGCTCGCGCGCTTCCTGCGCCGCAGCCTGCCGCAACTGAAAGTGCTGTCGTATGCCGAAGTGCCGGACACGCGCACGATCAAAGTCGTTAACGTCATCGGGGGTTCCGCTTGAACATTCGCAAATTCACCGGCGCGACCAGCCGCGACGCGCTTCGCCTCGTGCGAGAGGCACTGGGCGCCGACGCCGTCGTGCTGTCGAACCGCACGCTCGATGACGGCAGCGTCGAAATCGTCGCACTCGCCGACTCGGATCTCGCCGCGGTCACGCCGCAGGCCGTCGCGCGGGCACGCACGCTTGCGCCGCGCGCACCGGAATCCGTGCCGGCCGCCGCTGTGCCGGGCATCGTGCCGCGCCCCGGCGCCGCACGCGCGCGCCCGGCCGCCAATCCGTATGCGGCAGGCGACGGCGGGCTGCCGGACGTGTTCTCGTCGGTGTTCGGCGCGAGCGCCGAAGCGATGGAACCGGCTGCAGAACCGGCCGCCTTCGATGCCGACGCGCACGCAACGGAGCCCGCATCGCCGTCGTCGGCGGCGCCCGCTGCCGGCGCAGCGGCGGCAGGCACGCCGGCCGCATCGTCCGAACCCGCACCGTGGCTCGTCGAGCATGCGAAGCGCCTGACGCAGCAGCGCGAAGCGCTGATCGCCCGCGCGCAGGCGGCGCAGGCCGCACCGCAGGCGCCGGTCCGCACGCAGCAGGACGCCGCGTCCGCGACGCCGGCCGGCTGGGCGCGCGACATCGTGCGCGACGCCGAACGCCGGATGCCGTCCGCCGCCGCCGCCGCCGCCACCCGCGCGAGCGAAACCAGTGCCGCGAAGCCGGCCGAGCGCGCGGGCCTGTCCGCCGAGGCGGCCGCTGCGGTGGCCGACGCGCTGAAGGCGCGCATCGAGAGCATCGTCAACGACACGGTGATGCACGAGCTCGGCGCGATGCGCGGGATGATGCAGGAGCAGTTCGACAGCCTGATGTGGCACGACCGCCAGCGCCGCAGCCCGGTGCACGGCGCGCTGACCAAGCACCTGTTCTCGGCCGGCTTCTCCGCGCAACTGGTGCGCATGCTGGTCGACAACCTGCCGTCCGGCGACAGCACGCAAACCTTCGACCAGGCCGCCGAATGGGCGCAGTCGGTGCTCGCGGCGAACCTGCCGGTGCTCGAGAGCGAGGACGCGCTGATGGAGCGCGGCGGCGTGTTCGCGCTGATGGGGCCGACCGGGGTCGGCAAGACGACCACCACCGCGAAGCTTGCCGCGCGCTGCGTGATGCGCTTCGGCGCGAGCAAGGTCGCGCTGCTGACCACCGACAGCTACCGGATCGGCGGCCACGAGCAGCTGCGCATCTTCGGCAAGATTCTCGGCGTGCCGGTGCACGCGGTGAAGGATGCGGGCGACCTCGAGCTCGCGCTGTCCGAGTTGCGCAACAAGCACATCGTGCTGATCGACACGATCGGCATGAGCCAGCGCGACCGCGCGCTGTCCGACCAGATCGCGATGCTGCACGGCGCGAACGCGCCGGTGCAGCGCCTGCTGCTGCTCAACGCGACGAGCCACGGCGACACGCTCAACGAAGTCGTGCAGGCGTACCGCAGCGCGGGCGAGCATCCGGACCTCGCCGGCTGCATCCTCACCAAGCTCGACGAGGCGACCCACCTCGGCGGCGTGCTCGACACGGTGATCCGCTACAAGCTGCCCGTCCACTACGTGTCGACCGGCCAGAAGGTGCCGGAGAACCTGTACGTCGCGTCGACCAAATTCCTGCTGAAGAGCGCGTTCTGCGTACCGCGCGACGGCTCGCCCTTCGTGCCCCAGGACGAAGACATGCCGACGCTGCTGTCCGCACTGGCCGCACGTTCCACCGCCGAGCTGCACGAGGTGCGATTTGGATAAACGGATCATCGACCAGGCCGAAGGGCTGCGACGCCTGCTGGCCGGGCGCGCGTCGCGCATCGTCGCGGTGACGGGCGGCCCGGCGGGCGTCGGCTGCACGTCCACCGTCGTGAACGTCGCGGCCGCGCTGACCGCGCTCGGCAAGGACGTGCTCGTCGTCGACGAGCGTGCCAACGTCCATTCGGGCGTGGCGACGCTCGCGGGCGCATGGCTGCGCGACGGCGAACGCACGCGTGTTGCCGCCGGGTTCGGCCTGTGCGCGGCCGCGCGGCTCGCGCGCGACGGCTACAGCGACGCGCAACTGAGCGACTTCATCGACGGCCAGGCGGACATCGTGCTGGTCGACGCACAGCTCGGCGCGGACGGCACGCTCTCCGCACTCGCGCGCGAGGCGCACGACGTGCTGATCGTCACGCGGGTCGCCGCGCAGGCGATCACCGAGGCGTATGCATGCATGAAGCGCCTGCATTTCGCGCATGCGGTCGCGCAGTTCCGCTTGCTGACCAACCACGTCGGCAGCCACACCGACGCCAGGACCGCATTCGACAATCTCGCAGGCGTCGCGAGCCGCTACCTGACGGTGTCGATCGCCGATGCCGGCTGCGTGAGCGCCGATCCGCTCGTCGAGCATGCACGCGACCTGATGCATACCGTGGTCGACGCGTTCCCGTCGTCGGCCGCCGCGCGCGATTACCGGCAGATTGCCGCCGACCTGCTGTACTGGCCGATGCGCCCGGGCTCGGGCGCGGGGCGCGCCGTGCATGCGGGCGGCAAGCCGTCGTACGAGGCGGGTGCGGCCCACGCCGCGTGAGACCGGAAGGAGAGAGCCATGATGTACAACGCTCAAGGAAAGATGACCCAGGCCGACGTGCTCGCGCAATACGCGCCGCTCGTGCGGCGCCTGGGCCTGCAGCTCGTCGCGAAGATGCCGGCGAGCGTCGACCTCGACGACCTGATCCAGGCCGGCATGATCGGCCTGATGGACGCGGCCGGCCGCTACAAGGAAGACCAGGGCGCGCAGTTCGAGACCTACGCGACCCAGCGCATCCGCGGCGCGATGCTCGACGAGCTGCGCAGCAACGACTGGCTGCCGCGCAGCCTGCGCAAGACGTCGCGCGAGGTCGAGCACGCGGTGCACCAGGTCGAGCAGCAGCTCGGCCGCTCGGCGAGCGAGACCGAGATCGCGCAGCACCTGAAGATGCCGCTCGACGAGTACCAGGGGATGCTGCAGGACCTGCACGGCAGCCAGCTCATCTACTACGAGGATTTCGACCGCGCGGCCGACGACGAGCCGTTCCTCGACCGCTATCGCGTCGATCACGCCGATCCGCTGTCGGCGCTGCTCGACGAACACCTGCGCGAGGCGCTCGTCGACGCGATCGAGCGGCTGCCCGAGCGCGAGAAGCTGCTGATGTCGCTGTACTACGAGCGCGGGCTGAATCTGCGCGAGATCGGCGCGGTGCTCGAAGTGAGCGAATCGCGCGTGTGCCAGCTGCACAGCCAGGCCGTCGCGCGCCTGCGCGCGCGGCTGCGCGAACAGGCGTGGGTCGGGGCGGAGAACTGACCCTTTCATTGTGCCCACGCGCCCCGACGCGGCGCGCGGCGCGCATTTCCCGCGCCGATTTGCTACAATCCCTCCCGTTTTCCGAGGAGCGTTGCGACGGACCTTCTGCGTTCGCCAGGCTCGGAGAGCTTCACCAAGCAGCCGTGCGGCGAGATTCGCGCCGGCCCCGCTTCCTGAACGGCGCTCACGTCACCAATTTCTAGAACTTTTTTAGAAAGGAGGGCGTGATGAACGCCATTATCGATTCGCAAGCTTCCAAGGATTACATCGTCGCCGACATGGCACTTGCCGGCTGGGGCCGCAAGGAACTGAACATCGCCGAGACCGAAATGCCGGGCCTCGTGCAGATCCGCGACGAATACAAGGCGCAGCAGCCGCTGAAGGGCGCGCGCATCGCGGGTTCGCTGCACATGACGATCCAGACCGGCGTGCTGATCGAGACGCTGAAGGCGCTCGGCGCCGATGTCCGCTGGGCGTCGTGCAACATCTTCTCGACGCAGGACCACGCCGCCGCCGCGATCGTCGAAGCCGGCACGCCGGTGTTCGCGTTCAAGGGCGAGTCGCTCGACGAATACTGGGAGTTCTCGCACCGCATCTTCGAATGGCCGAACGGCGAATTCGCGAACATGATCCTGGACGACGGCGGCGACGCAACGCTGCTGCTGATCCTCGGCTCGAAGGCCGAGAAGGACCGTTCGGTGATCGCGAAGCCGACCAACGAGGAAGAAGTCGCGCTGTACAAGTCGATCGCGACGCACCTCGACGCCGACCCGACCTGGTACTCGACGCGCCTCGCGCACATCAAGGGCGTGACCGAAGAAACCACGACCGGCGTGCACCGCCTGTACCAGATGGAAAAGGACGGCCGCCTGCCGTTCCCGGCGTTCAACGTGAACGATTCGGTCACGAAGTCGAAGTTCGACAACCTGTACGGCTGCCGCGAGTCGCTCGTCGACGGCATCAAGCGCGCGACCGACGTGATGATCGCGGGCAAGGTCGCGGTCGTCGCGGGCTACGGCGACGTGGGCAAGGGCTGCGCCCAATCGCTGCGCGGCCTGGGCGCGACCGTGTGGGTCACCGAAATCGATCCGATCTGCGCGCTGCAGGCGGCGATGGAAGGCTACCGCGTCGTGACGATGGAATACGCGGCCGACAAGGCCGACATCTTCGTGACGGCGACCGGCAACTACCACGTGATCAACCACGATCACATGAAGGCGATGCGCCACAACGCGATCGTCTGCAACATCGGTCACTTCGACTCGGAAATCGACGTCGCGTCGACCCGCCAGTACCAGTGGGAAAACATCAAGCCGCAGGTCGACCACATCATCTTCCCGGACGGCAAGCGCGTGATCCTGCTGGCTGAAGGCCGCCTCGTGAACCTCGGCTGCGCGACCGGCCACCCGTCGTTCGTGATGTCGAACTCGTTCGCGAACCAGACGCTCGCGCAGATCGAGCTGTTCGTGCGCGGCGGCGAGTACGAGAACAAGGTGTACGTGCTGCCGAAGCATCTCGATGAAAAGGTCGCGCGCCTGCACCTCGCGCGCATCGGCGCGAACCTGTCCGTGCTGTCGGACGAGCAGGCGTCGTACATCGGCGTGCAGAAGGACGGCCCGTTCAAGCCGAACCACTACCGCTACTGATGCGCCGAGGCCGCGGCCGTGCCGTGCGCGCCCCGCTGCGGGGCACGCGGCGCGGCGGCGGCACGGCGCCGGATCGCCGGCCCGCCGCGCTGCGCCCCCGGGCACGCGCGGCGGCCGGCGGCGGCCACTGACCGACCAGATCGACAACCGAACCGGAGCCCTCCATGAGTGTCATCCTCACCTGGGTCATCAACGCCCTCGCGCTGCTGATCATCACGTACCTCGTGCCGTCGATCCACATCAAGAGCTTCGGCACCGCGCTGATCATCGCGGTCGTGCTCGGCCTGATCAACACGGTGATCAGGCCGGTGCTGATCCTGCTGACGCTGCCCGTCACGATCGTCACGCTCGGGGTGTTCATCCTCGTCGTGAACGCGCTGTGCTTCTGGTTCGCGTCGTCGCTGCTGAAGGGCTTCGAGGTGTCGGGATTCTGGTCCGCGTTCTTCGGCTCGATCCTGTACAGCATCGTGTCGTGGCTGCTGTCCGCGCTGATCTTCGGGCAGCGCGACATCGGCTGACTTTATCGAATCATGAAACCGATCGAACTCTCGTTTGAATTCTTCCCGCCGAAAACGGCGGAAGGCGTCGAGAAGCTGCGCGCCACGCGTGCGCAGCTGCTGCCGCTGAAGCCGAAATTCGTCTCCTGTACGTTCGGCGCCGGCGGCTCGACCCAGCAGGGCACGCTCGATACCGTGCTCGACATGCAGAAGGACGGCCTCGAAGCCGCGCCTCACCTGTCGTGCATCGGTTCGTCGCGCGACAACCTGCGTGCGATCCTCGACCAGTACCGCTCGCACGGCATCCGGCACATCGTCGCGCTGCGCGGCGACCTGCCGTCGGGGATGGGCGAGGTGGGCGAGCTGCGCTACGCGTCCGAGCTCGTCAGCTTCATCCGCGCCGAGCATGGCGACTGGTTCCACATCGAAGTCGCCGGCTACCCGGAGTACCACCCGCAATCGCGCTCGCCGAAGGCCGATCTCGAGAACTTCGCGCGCAAGGTGAAGGCCGGCGCGAATTCCGCGATCACGCAGTACTTCTTCAACGCCGACGCGTATTTCCGCTTCGTCGACGATGTGCGCAAGCTGGGTGTGGACGTGCCGATCGTGCCGGGCATCATGCCGATCACGAACTTCTCGCAGCTGATGCGCTTCTCGGAGATGTGCGGCGCGGAAGTGCCGCGCTGGGTCGCGCGCCGGCTCGAGAGCTTCGGCGACGATCGCGACGCGATCCGTGCGTTCGGCGCGGACGTCGTCACGAGCCTGTGCCAGCGCCTGATCGATGCGGGCGTGCCGGGGCTGCACTTCTATACGCTGAACGCGGCGTCCGCGACGCGCACTATCTGCGAACGGCTCTCCATGTAAGCGTCATCACGCGGTTGCATGCGAAAAGCCCCGCCGGCAAAACCGGCGGGGCTTTTTTATCGCGGCGGCCGATGGCGCATGCGTCAGCGTTGCGCCTGCATCAGCGGCGGGCGCCGATCGAACCACGGCCGCGCCTGTTCGAGCTGGCGCGCGAGTTTCAGCAGCAATGCATCGTCGGCGTGGCGCGCGACGAACTGCACGCCGAGCGGCAGCCCGCGTGCGTTCCAGTAGAGCGGCACCGACATCGCCGGCTGGCCCGTCAGGTTGAACAGCTCGGTGCAGCCGGCCCACGCGAATGCCTTCTCCGAGGCCTTCGCGAGCATTTCCCGCAGCAGCGGCTTCACCGGCAGCGCGCCGAGCAGCTTCATCTGCGCGGCTTCGAACGGCGTCGGCTGCAGCTCGCCGATCTTGACCGGCGGCCCCGCGAGGGTCGCGCACAGAATCGCGTCGTAGCGCGACACGAGGCCCGCGACCTGCACGGTCAGCTGGCGCTGCCATTCGAGCACGTCCGGCAGGCGCGCGCGGGCGACGCGCCGGCCGACCACGGCCATCGCCCACGTCGCCGGTTCGAACTCGGCGCGTTTCGGCGCGCGCCCGGTCAGCGCGCGCGCGCCGAGCACCATCTCCTCGGCGATCGTCGCCCACAGCGTGAGAAAGGTTTCGGCCGCGCGCGCATAGTCGATGTGCAGCGTCGCCGGTTCGACGTGGTGGCCGAGCGATTCGACGAGCGCGGCCGCGTCGTCGAGCGCCGCGCGCGTGTCGTCCGCGAGCGCCGGCGCGAGCATCGGGTCGACGACGAGGCCGATGCGCAGCGGGCCGGGCGGCGTGTCCAGCTCGCCCAGAAAGGTGCCCGGTGCGCCGGGCGGCAGCGTCTGGCCGGTCGTCACGTCGAGCAGCAGCGCGCTGTCGCGCACGCTGCGCGAAACCGCGTGCTGGACGACCAGCTCGCCGTTCGACGGCAGGTCGACCAGCACGGGGTTGCGGCTCGGCTTGAAGCCGAACAGCCCGCAGCACGACGCCGGGATCCGGATCGAGCCGCCGCCGTCCGACGCATGCGCAAGCGGCACGATGCCGGCCGCGACGGCCGCGGCCGCGCCGCCGCTCGAGCCGCCGGGCGTGTGATCGAGGTTCCACGGATTGCGGCACGCGCCGAACAGTTCGGGCTCGGTGTACGGCATCTGGCCGATTTCCGACGTGTTGGTCTTGCCGAACACGTTGAGCCCCGCCGCGCGGCTGCGCGCGATCAGCGGCGAATCGTCGGCGGGCACGAAGTAACGGTAGTGGCGGCTGCCCATCGACAGCGGCAGCCCGGCGACCGCCGCGCCGAGATCCTTGACCAGATACGGGACGCCGGCGAACGGCGCGTCGGTGCCGGTGTCGACGGCCGACGCCGCGCGCTTGCGTGCGGCGTCGTAGTCCTGCAGCACGATCGCGTTGACCGCGCCGTTCACCGCTTCGGCCTGGCCGATCGCGGCGTCGAGCAGTTCGCGCGGGCTCGTCTTGCGCTCGCGCACGAGTGCGGCGAGGCCGATCGCGTCATGCGCGAGATAGTCCGAGTGCATCGCTGTCACCCCCGTTGTGACCTGTGGCGATGAAAGGAGGATAACGCGGGCCCGGCGCACCGGGCCCGCCACCGGCTGCCTTTACAGGTGCTCGGCGAGGAACGTCAGCGTGCGGCCGTGCGCGAGGGCCGACGCGCGCTGGTTGTAAGACGCGCGGTCCGTGCAGTTGAAGCCGTGCTCCGCGCCCGGGTACAGGTGGAACGACGCGTTGTGGCGGCCCGCGAACGCGGCCTTCACCTGCTCGACGGCGTCGAGCGGGATGCCGTGGTCGTTCTCCGCGTAGTGGAACAGAATCGGCTGCGTGACCTTGCCGGCGAGGTCGAGCGCATTCTGGATGCCGCCGCCGTAATAGGCGACCGCCGCATCGACGTTGCCGGCCGCGGCCGCGCGGTACGCGAGCTGGCCGCCGAAGCAGTAGCCGATCGCGGCGATCTTGCCGGCGACTTCCGGGCGGGCGCGCAGCGCGTCGGCCGCCGCGCCGATGTCCGCGACCGCGAGGCCGACGTCGGTCTTCTTCATCAGTTCGATGCCTTTGTCGCGATCGGCGCCTTCGTAGGTCAGCTCGACGCGCGGCTGCGTGCGCCAGAACACGTCCGGTGCGAGCGCGACGAAGCCGTCGGCCGCGTACTGATCGGCGACTGCGCGGATGTGCGAGTTCACGCCGAAGATCTCCTGGATGATGATGACGGCAGGGCCCTTGCCGCGCTTGGGCAGCGCGAGATAGCCGCCGAAGCTGTCGTTACCGGTCGGGATGTCGATCCATTGGGCAGTCACGTTTGAACTCCTGGCGAACGGGCGCGCGACACGCGCACCGCGGGTGAAAAGGGGCGGCCTAGTGTGCCACCAATCCTGTGACACTGCAGTGCGCGCAAGCGGCGCGCCTGCCGGGTGTGCGCTTGTCGAGCCCGCGTCCCGCACCTGCTTCTCGCGCAGCGATCGTTTCGATCTCGATTATTCATTTTTCGGCGGTGCACCGCTTCGATAGAGTCGACGTGTCGGCCTTTACAAAGCGCTTTCGCACATCGTCATCGAAGGATCTGCCATGTCCGCCCGTGCATTTTCCACCCCGTTTTCCGAACGCTTCGGCCTGCGCCTGCCGCTCGTGCAGGCGCCGATGGTCGGCGCGACCACGGCCGGGATGGTTGCGGCCGCGTCCAATGCCGGCGCGCTCGGCAGCCTCGGCGCAGGCGCGTTCGAGCCGGACCGTCTCGCGACCGAAGTCGCCGCGATTCGTGCAGCGACCGCGCGGCCGTTCGCCGTGAACCTGTTCGTGTTGCCCGAGACCGCGCCCGACGCGGCGACCGTCGCGCGCGCGCTCGCCGCGATCGATCCGCTGAACGCGACGCTCGGGCTGCCGCCCGGCACCGCGCCCGCGCGCTACGCGCCCGACTTCCGCGCGCAGCTCGATGCGCTCGTCGCGCTGCGCGTGCCGGTCGCGAGCTTCACGTTCGGCGTGCTCGACGCGGCCGACGTCGCGCGGTTGAAGGCGGCCGGCACCTACGTGATCGGCACCGCCACACACGTCGCCGAAGGGCGCGCGTGGCAGGCGGCCGGCGCCGACGCGCTGTCCGCGCAGGGCGCCGAAGCAGGCGGCCATCGCGGCACCTTCATCGGCTCGGCCGACGATGCGCTGATCGGCACGCTCGCGCTGGTGCCGCAGCTCGTCGATGCAACCGGCCTGCCGGTGCTCGCCGCGGGCGGCATCATGGACGGCCGCGGGATCGCCGCCGCGCTCGCGCTCGGCGCGCAGGGCGCGCAACTCGGCACCGCATTCCTCGCCTGTGCGGAAAGCGCGATCGCGGCGGACTGGAAGGCGCGGCTGCTCGCGAGCGCCGACACGTCGACGCAGGTCACGCGCGCGATCACCGGGCGCCATGCGCGCGGACTGCGCAACATGCTGATGGCGCGGCTCGGCGAACGCGTGGCCGATGCCGCGCCGTATCCGGTGCAGAACGCGCTGACGCAGCCGCTGCGCCAGGCCGCCGCGCGCGCGAACGACGGCGACTATCTGTCGCTGTGGGCCGGGCAGGGCGCGCCGCTCGCGCGGCGGCGCGACGCCGGGCTGACGACGTCGCAACTCGTCGACGCGCTCGACGCCGAATGGCGCGCGATAACCGCATGAACGGCTCGACAGCCGCATGATGGATTCATGCCGGCGCGCGTCTCGCGCCAGAAACGCGCGTGTTGTCACGCGCGTTTCATTCAACGATGCCGCGCACAAAATACCGAATCGAAATGACGCGGGAATGCTTTAAATCAACCTTTCGGCGAGGTTGTCCGGAATTAGCGGAAACCCTTATCTGGCGGGGCTTGCAGCGATATTCGAGTAGTCATTCCAAAGCGGCCATATCGGTAGTGTTACCACTACCCCAAAAAAGTCCCACAAATTAATTTGATCACCTACACTTGCGCGCAAGTACGGGCGGGCGGCTGCTAAAAGCGGCTGTTTCCACGTGCTTGAGGCCAAGTGCATGAACGATGCAACCGGCGAATCGTCCAGTGATTGCAAACACAGGGATGGCAGCGGGGCACCGGGCGATGGCGTTTATTGGGACCGAAACTGGAGACTTACATGAATATCAAGATGCAAAAGCTGTTGCCGATCACCGCAGCTGCGATGCTGTGTGCTGCAGCTGCGGGCAACGCAGCCGCCGATCAAGTCGTCAAGATCGGCCACGTCGCGCCGTTGACGGGCGGCATTGCACACCTGGGCAAGGACAACGAAAACGGTGCACGTCTCGCAGTCGAGGAGATCAACGCCAAGGGTCTCACGATCGGCGGCCAGAAAATCACGCTGCAACTCGATGCGCAGGATGACGCGGCCGACCCGCGCCAGGCCACGCAGGTTGCGCAGAAGCTCGTCGACGACAAGGTCGTCGCGGTGGTCGGCCACCTGAACTCGGGCACGTCGATCCCGGCCTCGAAGATCTACAGCGATGCGGGCATCGTGCAGATCTCGCCGTCGGCGACCAACCCGGCTTACACGCAGCAAGGCTTCAAGACCACGTATCGCGTGGTGGCGACCGATGCGCAGCAGGGCCCGGCACTCGCGAACTACGCGCACTCGAAGGGCATCAAGAGCGTTGCGGTGGTCGACGATTCGACTGCCTACGGCCAGGGTCTCGCGAACGAGTTCGAGAAGAAGGCGAAGGCGCTCGGCCTGAAGGTGATGTCGCACGACGCGACCAACGACAAGGCGGTCGACTTCCGCGCGATTCTGACCAAGATCAAGGGCGAGAATCCCGACGCGATCATGTACGGCGGCATGGACGCCACCGGCGGCCCGTTCGCGAAGCAGGCGAAGCAGCTCGGCCTGCGCGCGAAGATCTTCGCGGGCGACGGCGTGTGCACGGAGAAGCTGGCCGACCTGGCCGGCGACGCGACCGACAACGTCGTGTGCTCGGAAGCGGGTGCTTCGCTCGAGAAGATGCCGGGCGGTGCCGCGTTCAAGGCGAAGTACGAGAAGCGCTTCGGCCAGCCGATCCAGATCTACGCACCGTTCACGTATGACGCCGTGTACATCATCGTCGACGCGATGAAGCGCTCGAACTCGACGGATCCGGCGAAGATCCTCGCGGCAATGCCGGCGACGAACTACACGGGCGTGATCGGCAAGACGACCTTTGATTCGAAGGGCGACCTGCAGCACGGCGTGATCTCGCTGTACAACTACAAGAGCGGCAAGAAGACGCTGCTCGACGAAGTGAAGATGTAAGCCGACAAGCGGCCGACAGAAGGGGTGAAAGCGCGCCTGCGGCAACGCGGGCGCGCTTTCTTTTTGGTGGCCCGCGGCAGGCGGGGGGCGCCGCGGGTCAGATCTTCAGGTGCGCAAGCACCTTCGGCGCGACGGCCGCGACGAGCGCCGCGCACAGCGCGACGACCGACAGGCCGACCGTCAGGTTCGCGGTTTGCGCGACCGCGCCGATCACGACCGGACCGAACAGCAGCCCGAAATACGCGAGCCCGGCCACGTGCGCGAGACCTTCGGCCGCATGGATGCCTTTCACGCGCGCGGCGGCGGCGAACAGCACGGGCATCATGTTCGCGAGGCCGAGGCCCATCAGCGTGAAGCCTGTCAGCACGGCGATCGGATTCGGCAACAGCAGCGCACCGACCATCCCGGCGCACGCGAGCGACGCGCTCGCAAACACGAGCTGCGGCGCGCCGAACCGCGCGCGCACGGCGTCGCCCGCGAAACGCGCGATCGCCATCCCGCCGGAGAATGCCGCATACGCGGCGCTCGCGAGCGCGGGGCTCGCCGCGACGACGTCGCGCATGTAGACCGTCGCCCAGTCGTACATCGCGCCTTCGGCGATCAGCGCGATCAGCGCGATGCCGCCGAGCATCCACAGCGCGGGCGAGCGCCAGCGGTTGCCGCCGCCGTGCGCGTGTTCGTGATGCGGGACGTGCGGCAGCACGGCCGGGCTCGCGGCCAGCAGCACCGCCGCGTTGATGGCGGCTGCGAGCGCGAGATGCACGGCCGGTGCCATGCCGGCGGACAGCAGCGCGCCGCCGATCGCCGCCCCCGACATCCCGCCGATGCTGAACATCCCGTGCAGCGACGACATGATCGGCTTGCCGAGCGCGATCTCGACCGCGCTCGCCTCGGCGTTCATCGCGACGTCGAGCGTGGCCATCGAGAAGCCGAACAGCGCGAGCACGACGAGCAGCATCCAGTAGTCGGGCACGACGAGGATCAGCGCCGCGCACGCGGACATCACGAGCCCGCCCGCGAGGCATGCGGTGCGCGAGCCGACGCGCGCGATCCAGCGCGCGATCGTCAGCATCGCGGCGATCGAGCCGCCCGCGACCGCGAACAGCGCGATCGACAGCAGCCCGGGGCTCAACGCGAACTTGTCGCGCACGGTCGGCACATGCACGCCCCACGACGCGTACATCATGCCGGCGACGAAGAACAGCGCCATCGTGGCCGTGCGTGCGCGCTGGCGAACCGGCAAAGCCAGCACGCGGTGCGCGTCGGGCGGTGCGGTGAAGTTGGACGAGGATCGGGAGGAGGATTCGGACACGGAACGCTCTTGAATGGACGATGCGCGGGCGCGTCGCGCCCGTCGGATTCGTCCGATTCTATCGAACCGCTTACGGACTTGCCGGCGCGCTGGCCGTCCGGCCGATCGCGATCGCCGCGACGCCGTTCGCGCGGGTCGCGTCCGCCATCCGGCCGATGCCCGGCGGGACGCCGCCACAGGTAACATCGAAGCGCAGGCGGCGTGCCCGAAGCTTGCCCGTGCCGGGCGCCTTCGCCATCCTTGCCGCCGCCCAGGCCTTCCGACCGCAGGAGTCACCGTGAACATCGATCCCGCCCTTGCCCTGCACCTGCTGCATCGCTGCGCGCTCGGCACGCTCGCGACCCACGCGCGCGAGCCGCAAGGTTTTCCTTATCCGACGGTCGTGCCGTTTGCACCCGATGCGAATCATCGGCCCGTGATTCTCGTGAGCGGCCTCGCCGAACACACGCGCAACCTCGCGGCCGATCCGCGCGCGGGCTTCCTCGTCGTCGACGCGCCCGACGGCGACGTGCTGAACGCCGAGCGCGCGACGCTGCTCGGCCGCTTCGTGCCGCTCGGCGACGATCCGCACGTCGTCGCGCGCTACACGCGCTACGAACCCGACGCGGCGCGCTATCTCGCGCTCGGCGATTTCACTTTCTGGGCGCTCGACATCGAGCGGCTGCGCTATATCGGCGGGTTCGGCCGAATGGGCTGGGTGGAGGGCGCCGGGCTCGATACGCTGCCGCCGCTCGGGTTCGACGACGAACGGGCGTTGTGGGACGCGTACGACTCGAGCGACGCGCGCCGCGACGGGCTCGACCTGCTCGGTGTCGACCGCCACGGCGCCGACTGGCGCTGCGACGGCCGCCGCGTGCGCACGCCGTTCGACCCGCTGCCGGGCGACGCCGGCGCGTTGCGCGAGCGATTGATGGCCTGCGCGCGCGATGTGACGTGACGCCGCGGATGCCGTTTTGTCCGTTTAGCGAATCGCGCCATACGATTTATGCCAACTTGTCACCTGATGAAAGCTTTGATTTTTCCGCATGCAGGGTAATTGCGTAGACTGATAGGCCTATTACCGGATCGGTAATGTCCTAATCTCTATGCAAGCGCATGAAAATTTGAGATAAGGCCGTGGCCGGTCGGAATGACATGCGTGAATTACAATTGGTCTCAGGATTTTCATGAATCGCGCTTCTATCAAATCTTTTTTGTGCTAATCTCTGCCTTCGAAAATCCGAGGCACCAATACTCAATGAATGGTGAGCCGGCTGCAGACCGGTGCCATTGGTCATATAGAAAGGGAAACTATGTCTTCTTACAAGGACCTGCTGGCTCAGCGGGAGAAGCTGGAGAAGCAAATCGAAGAAGCGAAGTCGCGCGAATACGCCGAAGTGCTGAATGACGTGAAGCAGAAAATTGCCGACTACGGCTTTTCGCTCGCCGACCTCGGCCTCAGCCGCGCGAAAGCCGGCAAGGTCGGTCGCCCGCGCGCAGGCGTGGCAGCCAAGTACCGCGATCCGGAAACGGGCGCGACGTGGTCGGGCCGCGGCAAGCCGCCGCGCTGGATCGCCGGCAAGAACCGCGAACAGTTCGCGATTTAAACGATTGTTTAAGTCGTCGCTTCAAAAAGAGCCGCGTATCCGTCGAGGAGCGCGGCTTTTTCGTATTCCGGCGTCGATGCCTATGCGCGTTGTCATGAAAATGTCAGAAACGGCGCGTGAATGAAAATGCGACCCGTTCGCATAAGCGATTGATTTAAATGGAAAATTTGAGGTTATCGGAATGCCTCGCGGGGTTCGTTTGATAGAATTCCGTATCCCAACCGATATCTCGTATTTCATGTCCACGTTTTCTGGCGACGCGCAAAGCGCGGATAAGCATGCGGTCGCACGCAAGAGCACCTTCGTCAGTATCGTGCTGAATGTCGTGCTCGCGACGTTTCAGATCGTCGTGGGTGTGGTCGCGCATTCGCAGGCATTGATTGCCGACGGCATCCATTCGATTTCCGATTTGATCTCGGATTTTGTCGTACTGGTTGCGAATCGGCATAGTGGTGCATCGCCGGATGCCGATCACAATTACGGACACAGCCGTTACGAGACCGTCGCGTCGCTGTTCCTCGGCGCGATCCTGATCGCGGTCGGCATCGGCATGCTCTGGCGCGCCGGCAACCGTCTCGTGAACCTCGAGAACATCCCGGCCGTCCATTTTTCCGCGCTGATCGTCGCGCTGACCGTGCTCGTGTCGAAAGAGGCGCTGTTCCGCTACATGCTGCGCGAGGCGCGGCGCGTGCGCTCGGCGATGCTCGTCGCGAACGCATGGCATGCGCGCTCGGACGCCGCGTCGTCGCTCGTCGTCGCGATCGGCATCGTCGGCAGCCTCGCCGGCGTGCGGCTGCTCGACCCGATCGCCGCCGCGATCGTCGGCTTCATGGTCGCCCGGATGGGCTGGACGTTCGGCTATGACGCCCTGCAGGACCTGTCGGATCGCGCACTCGACACCACCGCGTCGGCCGAGATCCGCGCGCTGCTCGCGGCGACGCCGGGCGTGCGCGACGTGCACGACCTGCGCACGCGCAAGATGGGCGATGCGGCGCTCGTCGACGCGCATATCCTCGTCGATCCGATGATCTCCGTGTCCGAAGGGCACTACATCGCGGAAACCGCGCGTGCGCGCGTGCTGAGCGATCCGCGCGTGCTCGACGCGCTGATCCATGTCGATCCGGAGAACGATGCGGCGCGCCGTCCGGCGCTCGCGCTGCCGCCGCGCGACGAGATCACGGCGCGGCTCGAGGCCGCGCTCGCGCAGCGCGGGCTGCATCCGGCCGCGATCAACCTGCACTACCTGAGCACGGGGCTCGAGATCGACGTGACGCTGGACGCCGGCGCAGGCGAGACCGACGCGGCGCTGGCCGGCCGGCTCGATGTCGACACGCTGAAGCGCCAGTTCGGTGCGCGCCGGATCGGCTTCACGCGCGGGCTGCCTGCGCAGGCGTGAGCGGCGCCGTCGAACGCGGGGCGTGCGTTACAGCGGCAGTTGCGTGTCGAACTTGATTTCGCGCAGCACGACGCTCGTGCGCACCTGCGACACGGCCGGGATCTTGAAGATCCGTTCGTGCAGGAACACGTCGTACGCCTTGATGTCGGGCGCGACGATCTTGAGGATGTAGTCGGCTTCCCCGGTCGTGCTGTAACACTCGGTGACTTCCGGGCAGGTCGCGATCTCGCGTTCGAACTGCTCGACGCCGCCTTCGTTGTGGCGGGTCAGGTGCACGTGCGCGAGCGCGCACACGTGCAGGCCGAGCTTCTCGCGATCGAGCAGCGCGGTGTAGCGCTGGATCACGCCGGACTGTTCCATGTCCTTGATGCGGCGCCAGCACGGCGTGCTCGACAGGCCGACCTGGTCGGAGATTTCCTGCACGGAGCGGCGCGCGTCGAGCTGCAACAGGCGAAGGATTTTTTGCGAAAAGGAATCGAGCGTCACCTGCGCCTCCATGCGGCAGCTACAACACGCTGAATGTTAGAGGGCCGGGGAAGGAAAGGCAATCTGGCAGCGTGCCGGTGAGCGAGATTCGCTAATTTGCGCGCGGATCCGTTGGGTTTTGTCCCGCCCCTGCCTGTTCCGACCGGTCGGTGTCGGCCACCGCGAGGCCCGCGAGCGCTGCCTGCTGACGGCGCAGGTCGGCGAGCATGTTGCAGAACAGCGCGCCTTGCTCGATCGCGTCGTCGAGCGCGACGTGCGTGTGCGGATGGTCGTCGAACCAGTGCTTCGGAAAGCGCGGCTTGATCGCCTTGCGGTACGGCAGGCCCGTCATCGCGAACGCGAGCGTCTTGATGTCGAGCGCCGACCACGAGAACGGGCAGCGTCCGGCGAAGCGCATCATGTACCAGAACATGAACGTGAAATCGAAGCCGGCCGGCATCGCGACGAACACCGGCTTGCCGGGCAGCGCCTCGACCCACTCGACGTACGCGACGAGCGCGGCCTCGGGCGCCTGCAGGTCGCGCCGGCACGCGGCCCACGCCTGCGGTTCCGTCTTCCACCACGCTTCCTGCACCGGATGGGCCTGGGCGCCAGGCAGCGTCTCGAGGTTCGCCGAGAACGTCGCGATCAACTGCTTGTCTTCGGTATAGGCGGCCGACGCGAAGCTCAGCATCGAGTGCGGGCCGGGAATCGGGCCGTCGGCCTCGACGTCGGTGCTGACGTAGATTTCGGGGATGGCGGTCTGGTTCATCCGAACACCTTGTCGGACACGAACGGATTCGTGCGACGCTCGTCGCCGAACGTCGACACCGGGCCGTGGCCCGGCACGAACGTGACGTCGTCGCCGAGCGGCCACAGCTTCTCTTTGATCGAGCGCACGAGGTCCGCATGGTTGCCGCGCGGGAAATCGGTGCGGCCGATCGAGCCGGCGAACAGCACGTCGCCGACGATCGCGACGCGATGCGCGCGGCTGAAGAACACGACGTGGCCGGGCGTGTGGCCCGGGCAGTGATAGACCTCGAGCGTCTCGTCGCCGAACTGCACGGTGTCGCCGTCGTTCAGCCAGTGGTCCGGCTCGAAGGCTTCGGCGGCCGGGAAGCCGAAGCGCTGGCTCTGCATCGGCAGTTGCTCGATCCAGAAGCGCTCGTCTTCCTGCGGCCCCACGATCGGCACGCCGTAGTGCGTCGCAAGCGCCTTCGCCCCCGCGCAGTGATCGACGTGGCCGTGCGTAAGCAGCACCTTCTCGACCTGCACGTTCTGCCGCGCGATCTCCTGTTCGATCCGTTCGAGATCGCCGCCCGGATCGACGACGGCGGCACGGCCGGTCTTTTCGCAGACGAGCAGCGAGCAGTTCTGCTGGAACGGCGTGACCGGAATGAGCGTGACTTTCATGGAGGCACCGGCGGCTAAAAGGAGCGATTGTACCGGTCGCGCGGGCCGCTTGTCGGTCGAGCGACGCACGCCCCAGCGCACGGCTACGGGCATTCCCGGAGCATGTCGATTGTTACGGCCATAGTGAGAATCAATGGTCCGAAGGGGGTGCTTTTCGGGGCGACCTTTTGGTTTATGTATAATGCGCCCCATTGAGCGTGAGTTTCACGCAATTCGCTGGTGTTTCGGCCCCGTTAAAAAGGGACGTCGGAAGCACCGTCAAGCATCAGCCGCCGGGGAGTCCGGCGGTGTATCCAGCACCGAATATTCGGTGCTCACGTCTTGTCCGGCCGGGTGCTGCGCGCCCGCCAGCGGCCCTGCTGCCGCGCCGCCGGATGAGGCCTGTGCCGCCGTTCCTGTGAGTCGGTCGTTTCGACGCGCGCGAACGTGAAGCCATGTTCGATGGCGGCATGTGGGGTCTGGTCAGGCTGCCGGGGACAGGTTGCGCCAGACGTGAAAACTAATCAGGACGGTTGCGGCAGAGACGAAAGCCGCGCCCATGCTAGCCGCCTGCTCGCATCCGAGCGGGGCGTGCACGCATTTGCCGTCCGGGCCGCGTATCTGCGTTGTTGAGCAGCGTTGTAGCGTGCGGCCCGAACCAGAAGGCGACACGTCGATGAATTTTCGTTTTCCGACTCGATTCGGGACCATCGCATTATTTTTTGCGCTGACGGGCTGTGCGGTGCCACCCAGCCAGACCACCGGCAGCGCCAACCAGAAGAACGCGGTCAACAAGACGGCCGCGGCCGCCAAGGCGGACGACGACAAGCAACTGAATTTCGATTCCGCGCTGGCATCGATGCCGGCTGCCGACAGCAAGGACGCGAAGAAGTCGTCGCTGGCGGACGCCGAGCCGATCGACGGCAAGGACGTGTCCGACTTCCGCCAGACGGGTCGGGCGTCGTGGTATGGCCGGGATTTCCACGGCCGCCGCACCGCGAACGGTGAGCGCTTCAACATGAACGCGCTGACTGCCGCGCACCGCACGCTGCCGCTGTCCTCGTACATCAGGGTGACGAACGCATCGACCGGCAAGTGGGTCGTCGTGAAGGTCAACGATCGCGGGCCGTACAAGCGCGGCCGCGTGCTCGATCTGTCGTATGCGGCCGCCAAGATGATCGGCCTCGTACATGCCGGCACGGGCCGCGTGAAGATCGAAGGGCTGTCGCCGCAGGAAGCGCGCGAGGCCCGCGACGAAATGTTCGCGTCGCTGTCGTCGAAGTAACGCGGCGGCTCGTCCGCCCATGCAAAAGGGCTGCCTTCGGGCAGCCCTTTTGCATTTTCGCGGGCCGGGCGGCGGGTGCCGCCCGCGCTCGCCCGTCAGCCGTCCTTCAGCACGAGCGCGCGTGCATACAGCGCGTTGCGCGATGCGCCCGTCAACGCGGCCGCGAGCTTCGCCGCGCTCTTCACCGGCACTTCTTCCAGCAGCAGCTTGAGCAGCGCGTCGTGCGCGGTGTCGTCGGTTTCGCCGCCGTCGGCCGGCGCGCCTTCGACGACCAGCACGAACTCGCCGCGCTGCCGGTTCGCATCGCCGGCGAGCCAGCTCTGTCCTTCGGCCAGGGTGCCCTGGAACAGCTGCTCGTGTAGCTTGGTGAGCTCGCGCGCGATCAGCAGCCGGCGCGCGGGGCCGAACGCGTCGGCGAGTGCGGCGACGGTCTCGGCGATCCGGTGCGGCGCTTCGTAGAACACCAGCGCGTACGGGTGCTGCACGAGCGCCTGCAGCGCGCTCGCACGCTGCTTCGCCTTCGGCGGCAGGAAGCCCGCGAACGTGAACGCACCGGCCCAGTCGCCCGCCACGCTCAGCGCGGTCACGGCCGCGCTCGCGCCCGGCAGCGGAATCACCGCGAAGCCGGCCGCGCGCACGGTGTCGACGAGCCGCGCGCCCGGGTCCGAGATGCCGGGCGTGCCGGCGTCCGACACGTACGCGACGCGTTCGCCCGCGCGCAGCAGCTCGATCACGCGCAGCGCCGCTTCGCGTTCGTTGTGCTCGTGCACGGCGACGAGCGGTTTCGAGATGCCGTAGCGGGCCAGCAGCTGGCCCGTGTTGCGGGTGTCTTCGGCTGCGATGCGGTCGGCGAGGCCGAGCACGTGCAGCGCGCGCAGCGTGATGTCGGCGGTGTTGCCGATCGGCGTCGCGACCACGTAGAGCGCGGCGTCCGGGTAATGCTGCGTTTGCGCGAGTTCGAGGAGGGCAGTCATGGCAGGCAATGCGCGCAATCGCGGCGCAAGCGGAACAAGGACGGCATTGTGCCACGCGGAGCCGGTCGCGCCGGGCGACGGGTGCGGTTTGCCGCATGGTAGCGGCAACTTTTCCTGCCCGGCGCGATCCAGATCGGTGGGGGCGACATTCGAGCAGCGCGCGCGGCAGTTCCTGGAACGCCGCGGTCTCGCGTTCGTCGCGGCGAACGTGACGATGCGCGGCGGCGAGCTCGATCTCGTGATGCGCACACCCGACGGCACGCTCGTGTTCGTCGAGGTGCGCGCGCGGCGCAGCACGCGGCACGGCGGCGCTGCCGCGAGCGTCGGCTGGCGCAAGCGGCGGCGCCTGGTCGCGGCCGCGCTCCATTTCTGGGTGCGGCACGGTGCGGGTGCCGCGTGCCGTTTCGACGTCGTCGCGTTCGAGGCCGGCCGGCTCGAATGGCTGCGCGACGCATTTCGTGCCGATGATGCATAGCCGCGAGCTGTGACGAGATGTAAAGAGTTCTTGCCATACCCTCGGGGAGTGTGCCGGAGTGCGGTAAACTCGCCGCACCCATGACGTTGCGCGCGGCGTGCCACGCGCCCAGTTCACCAGGAATCGATGTCAGTCGAACGTATTCAGCAACATTTCCGCGACAGCGCCGCGCTTCACGCCGAAGCGGCCGACGCGCTGCCGCTGCCGATCGCAGCCGCGGTCGACGCGATGTTCGCCGCGCTGGCGAACGGCAACAAGATCGTCGCGTGCGGGGACGGCCCGTCGGCCGCCGCCGCGCACTACCTCGCCGTGTCGCTTGTCGGCGGCTTCGAGCGCGAGCGTCCGGGCCTGCCCGCGATCGCGCTGGCCACCGATGCGTCGCAGGGTGGCCTCACGGGGGCCGCCGCTGCGGACCAGCTGTTCGCGCAGCAGGTGCGCGTGCTCGGGCAGACCGGCGACATCCTGCTGGTGCTCGACGCGAGCGGCGCGTCGCCGCGCGTGCTGGCCGCGATCGACGAGGCGCACGAGCGCGAGATGACCGTCGTCGCGCTGACCGGCGGCGACGGCCACGCCGTCGAGGCCGCGCTGTCCGACACCGATATTCCGATCAGCGTGCCCGCCTCGCGCGCGGCACGCGTCCACGAAGTCCATCTGCTGACCATCCACTGCCTGTGCGACGGCATCGACGCGATGCTGCTGGGTGAGGATTGAACGAAGGAGAGCCGTCGATGAATCAAAGCCGCGTCAAACAGACGCTCGTCAGAACCACGTTGCTCGCCGCGCTGACGGCGGGCCTCGCGTTGTCGCTGCAGGGGTGCGTGCTCGGCGTGCTCGGCGCGGCGGCCGGCGGCGGCGCGCTGATCGCGACCGATCGCCGTACGCTCGGCGCGCAGACCGAGGATCGCGAGATCCAGGTCAAGTCGCTCACGCAGATCAACAACGGGCTGCCGGACCAGTCGCACGTGAACGTGACGGTGTTCAACCGCCGCGTGCTGCTGACGGGCGAAGTGCCGAACAATGCATCGAAGCAGCGCGCCGAGGAAATTGTGCGCGGCATCAACAATGTGAACGCGATCGTCAACGAGCTGTCGGTCGAGCCGGCATCGTCGCTGTCGTCGCGCGCGAACGACTCGTACCTCGAAGGACGCGTGAAGTCCGAGTTCATCGCGACGAAGGGGCTGTCGGCGAACTACTACAAGGTCGTCAGCGAGCGCGGCAACATCTACCTGATGGGTCTCGTGACGGTCGACGAAGGCAATCGCGGTGCCGATGCGGCAAGCCAGGTGCCGGGTGTCGAGAAGGTCGTGAAGGTGTTCCAGTACATCCAGCCGCAGGACGCGCAGGCCTTGCAGGCTGCGTCGCCGAGCGATGCGTCCGGCGCGCAGGCCGCCGCCGCGCCCGTGGATTCCGCGACGGTCGGTGCGGTGCCCGATGCGTCGGTCCAGTCCACGCCGCTGCAACCGCCCGCGCCGATCTCGAATTCGTCGAGCGTGCACCCGGGCAACCCGAAGGCAACGCCGCAATGAAGTCGACGCAGATGAAGTTCACGCAATGGATGGCGCGGGGCGCCGCGGCCGCGGCGCTCGCGGCTGGTGCGCTCGGCACGGCGCATGCGGATGTCGGCGACGGCCTGAAGGTCGCGCGCAGCAACGCATGCATGGGCTGTCACGCGGTGGACCGCAAGCTCGTCGGCCCGTCGTTCAAGGATATCGCCGCCCGCTATAAGGCCGATCCGCAGGCCGTCGCGAAGCTGTCGAAGAAGGTGAAGGACGGCGGATCCGGCGTCTGGGGCGCGATTCCGATGCCGGCGCACCCGCGCATGAGCGACGCGGATCTGCATTCCGTGGTCGAATGGGTGCTGGCCGGCGCGCCATCGAAGTGACGCGTCGGGGTGACTGAAACCCTATTGCCAAGCGCGGAAATGGATGTGTATGATGGTTGTCTGTTGGGGCGGTAGCTCAGCTGGGAGAGCGTCGCGTTCGCAATGCGAAGGTCGGGAGTTCGATCCTCCTCCGCTCCACCAATAGAATCAAGGGCTTAGCCGATGGCTAGGCCTTTTTTCTTTGGTAGATTCGATTTATTGCGCCAATTTTGCGCCACTTGGGCTGTCGAAGCCTTGGACGCAACACTTAAGGAGCAGTGAATGGCATCTATCACCCGTCGAGGCGATCTTCAGTGGCAGGCTCGCGTTCGCCGCAAGGGCTACCCGGTACAGATCAAGACGTTCAACACGCGAGCTGAAGCAGAGGCCTGGGCCCGACTGATCGAGTCGGAGATCGATCGCGGTGTCTTCGTCAGCCGGGCCGAAGCGGAATCGACCACGCTCGCGGAAGCGCTCGATCGATACGATCGCGAAATCGCCGCCTCCAAGAAGGGCTACGTGCAGGAGGCGTCTCTGCTGCGCATGTGGAAGAGCACGGTCATCGCGTCCAGACCAATGGCTTCGGTGCGTAGCGCGGACATTGCCAAACTAAGGGACGATTGGTTGAAACAGACCAATCCTCCACTGAAGCCAGCCAGCGTGGTGCGGCGCCTCGCTGTCCTCTCCCATGTCTTCAGCATTGCCCGGAAGGAATGGGGCATGGAAAGTCTGCTCAATCCCCTCGAGCTGGTGCGCAAGCCACCCGCCAACAATGCACGCACCCGCCGGATCGCTGCTCCCGAAACCGACACGGAGTCTGCTCGTCAAACGGAAGCCGGGGAGTTGGGGCGTGTCGTGGCGGCAAGTGGTTCGGACTTGCTACCTGCCATTATTTGGCTCGCCGTCGAAACGGCGATGCGACGCGGGGAAATCGTCGATCTCCAGTGGGAGCACGTTGACCTACGCCGACGGGTAGCACACCTCCCGGAAACCAAGAACGGGAGTTCCAGAGACGTTCCCTTGTCGACACGTGCCGTCGAAGTGCTCAAGGAGCGACGAAAAGCTGCCAAGACGCGTAGCGGCGACGACAGGGTCTTTCCAATTCGTAGTGATGCGGTAACACGGGCGTTCGAACGTGCTGTTGAACGTGCGCGGTCTATCTACGTAACCGAATGCAAAGATGCTGGGACGGTGCCCAGCAAATCCTATCTCGAGGATCTCCGGTTCCACGATCTTCGCCATGAGGCAACTTCTCGCCTGGCGTCGATATTCCCAGTACACGATCTGGCGAAGATTACTGGACATCGCGACCCGCGTATGCTCATGCGGTACTACCATCCTCGAGCTGAAGATCTGGCGAAACGGCTGAAGTGACTGTCGTGCTGCCCAAGCTCGGCAGTTTTCCGGGGCGGTTGATGTAACCGACCCGTGAGCGTAAAGGTCCATGATGAATCCCGAACTGGCCGCCGAATTGGCTGACGAGGCAGAACTGAAGGCCGCTATACGTGAGTTACGCAAGCTGCGAAAAGAGAGCGCGCCTCTTGACCGTGCATGGTCCACTACGCGGGTCGCCAGACTCAGGTATGAGCGGGAATACGCGTTCGCGGTCAGGCAGCTACAGGAGCGGGAGGACCGTATTATGGATGAGCTGCGGCCCTATCTCGTTAAGATTGAGGCACTAGAGAAACAGGTGAGGAAGCTAGATCGCAAGGTGCGGAAAGCGCGGGCGTGATGCATGCTGCAGTGCGTGGTGAGTAGCAGCGCTCACGGCTGTTGAATGGGAGACACCAAAAACCGCTTCAATAGGGCCTGCGCTTGCAGGGGATACTGCTGCGGATTTATCGCGCTCGCAAGGGCGACGGCGGCAAGCATCTGTGCGTATGCTCCACCGGTCGACACTGCATGCACGAGGAGGTCGTGCTGAGCGATGCCAGTGGCATCGAACAGTAGGTCTAACTCCAGGTGAGCCTGCGTACGCACGGTGACCCGCCATAGGAAGCGCGGCAAATCAACTGTAAGCGCTTGTAGCACGTCAATGTTCGTACCAGCATAGTCAACTCGTACCGAGCTCTTGTAATCGCTGGCAGTCGTAAGATAGATGTCCCACTCGGCGCGCGGAACCTGCGGCATCGCTAGATTACGCAGATTATCAGCGACCGCATCAATAGAAAGCATCGCATCGTGGATGAGAGAAAACGGGATCCGGATCTTGTGATACAGCGGAAGCAACACAAAATCGGCCAAGGCATGGACCAGCCCCGGCCATGAGGTCTTCAATCCATCAATGTTTTGCGCCGGCGCGGCCCTGAGGTGCGGTGGATGCAGGTGCGGTGGAAGTTGGACTTGGTCCCACTCCATTCTTGCGAACGGTCCCACCTGGTCGTCGTGCCCGTAGAGCTTGTCGATGCGCGACGCGCGCAACAGAAAGCCGGTATTCCCAAATGCAGTGGGAGCAGCGTTGCCCATCGAGTACCCTGTCAATGCGATGGCGTGGCCACCCATCAACGCGGCTTGTGGTGTTCCCAAGCCCGTATACAGACGGGCAGCCAGGATCGACGGAATCTTTCCACGTAGATAGGCGTAAGCTACGCTGCTAAGCCCATACCTTGAGTTCGCTCCGATAACGAACGGTTCAAGGCCCACGCGACGCACCGCGTGCGCCATTTGGGTGCAAGTCAAGCCGCTGTTCGGGAAAGCGCGGGCGCTGGCAGACAGCAGATCCTCTGGCATATGATCGCCAGCCCAGTCCGTAATTTCCACTGGGGGCGGAATCATATGTTGGAACAGCTTACCCGTCCCTTGGAAGCAAGACCAGAGCGCGCTAGTGGCGCAAGCGGCGACAACCGTGTCCTGTTCCTGGTAAGCCAAGCTCTGGACGGACAACTCGAGACCGAACAGGTTGACAGGGTAGGTGCGCGAAATCGGGAAATGGCGCCGGCCGTTGTCGTCGGGGTAGGTCTTCAAGCAAGTTCGACCGACTACCGTTAGGGGCAGAGGTTTAACGACGACGAAACCCAGGTAGGACTGCTGAAGACTTTCTCTTCTCGCGTCTGCCGCGTCCATGAGTGCAGCCTCGAACGCGGTGCGATCAAATGCTGAACTAAAAAAATGGAGCCGCTGAGTGCGGCGCGGGTAATCTTGGAAGCAGCGGTCGTAGTAGGCGGCGTAGTCCTCGAGGTAGTCGCGATCAATGTAACTACGCTCTGCGACGATGGTCGCCGCACCAAGGGCTTGGAAATATTCTTCGAAGTAGCCCCTGTGACGCTTCGCGCGAAACGCGTCTACAGATGTAAGGGGGGATGCCTCATTGACGCACTGGATGAGCGTGTCAATGGTGTAAGGAAGAACGTCAAATGCCGCCAAAAATCACGCTCCTAGAGCGTGATTGGTTGATGCAGTTCCTCGCGGCGCACTTCCCGCTCTCTGTTGAGGCACTCAATCGTTCGAGCAGCATCATTCGCAGCCGACAGAATCGACTGATTAGCGCCAGCAGAATTTGCCCACTCGAGCAGTTGCTGCGGAACCAATGTGTAGAGTGACACTAACTCACCTTTGCGGAAAGAGGCGTTCATTTTTTCTCCGAGCGCTTCCGGAAAAACGCGCGATTGTACCACCCCAAGAATGACACGTCAAAAGCCGTTGCGCAACGCGAACACCTTGACATCGGCAAACTTCTGCAGAACTTTATGCGGAGAGTGTGAAAATTTCAATAAGTTCCGTCGCTTTTATGCGGCTTAGTTCGCGGTCGCTATGCGACCGCGCTCTGCGGCGGCCATTTTCCTCGGTCAATCGATAATCTGGAACTGTTTACCAGTGCGCACATACTCTGGCTCGCTGAGCTTTGGCGTTGCGCTTTGTAACGTGTCGCCGGCCGCCAGACAGGACATGCGAAGCGCCAGCGGCAACAGAGGGCAGTACCATCTTGCCGTTTAGGTCCACCGCAGGTAGTCAGTGCTAGTCGGCGGCGTTAGCGAGATCTGGCCTTAGAGGACTCGTATAACGCCGACGCTGATGCCCACGCAGCGTCCCAAACGCAGGTGGTTCGGCAGCGTAGAAGAAATCAGCCGTCCATCGCGGGTTCCCGTGGGGCTTGTTACCGAGGGCGCGACTGGTGGCGCTCCCTTTCGGCAATACGTATGGCTTCGTCGCGTGCAACGGCGGCCTCACGTTTCCGTTGGGCGTTAATCCTACGGCCCATTTGTATTGCCCCGGCGCCGAGTAAGACAAGCATAGCCCCGCCGACGAACGGTACCGGAACGTTGCCTGCCATTGTGCCGTTAATATCCACGAGCTGCGGCCAGACGTCTGCTCCGGGTAGCCGCCCAGCCAGCCCGCCAAGACGGTAGACGAACGGTGGCGTGGATGGATTTTCCGGTGGTGCGGCTAGCATCGCTGCGAATAAGGTAAATCCGATGTACATCAGCACGCATCCAACCAGTTGCCAGCCCCATGCGGAGCGTTTGGTAGGTTCGTTCATCGTTCTTCCTTCCATGGCTTGAAATCCGACGTAAGACCTACTGCGAATTGGCCATGCCGCGTTGGGCTAGTTACCGTTCGGGCTGTGTAGGGCGATGCGGAGCGACTTCAGAATACATCAGATGAATCGGGCCGCCAATCGGGTTGGTACCGTTTACGAAGCACGAGGCACTCGTATAACGCCGACGTTTCCCAAACTGCATAAATCTCTTCTGGCTTCGTAACGAGGCACTACTGTGACACGTATTTACGTACGTACATATGTACGTAAGTCATTGTTTTTAAAAGATTATTTACGAGATTGGTGGCTCGTTCTAAATTGCTCCACACAATTCGTGACGGCGATCTCACGTCGCTCGCCATGATGACACTAGAGCCGCTGGGCCAAGTCAGCGAAGAGATAACCCAGCATAAGGCGTCGGGAGTCAGCGAGTAGGGCGGATAACGCGCAAAGCCGCACTGATCACTGCCTCGGTACTCCGCTAGTCGCCCGAATAGGGTCCTCGCACGTGGGGAACGACACCCCACACGCGCTCTTGCTCGTGTATGAGAGGAAAACGTGAACTCCCTACCAGCCACGGATGGCGGATCCCCGCGCGTCATATTCATCGAACAGCTCGCTGACCTGATCGGCAAAACTCCCGCCACCATTCGCACCTTTGTTTCAAAGGCGCAATATCGGCACCTCATCCCTCCCCCTTTCAAGATGCCGCACAGCCGCAGGCTGTGTTGGTACGAGCACGAGGTCTTCGCCTGGATCGAACAGAGCCATCGGGGGCAGCAATGACGCGCCCCGCTGATACCAACGAACCGGCCCCTTGTGCCACGAGAGGTGAAACCGAAAACACTTCGGTTCTGCTGTGGGCAAAACGCAGATGGCTGATCGCATTTGCGGCGTGCCTGACGGCCGTAGTTTTCATTCGCCCCTTCAACTGGATTTGGCTGGCTTCGGCGGCGGTCTGCCTGGTGATCGCCTTGAGCACGCATGAGCGTCTCAACGCAGTCAGAGGCGCTCCGTGTAGGTGGAGGGACGTATTCGATTACGAAGACCCCCTCACCGCATGGATCAACAAGCGAACTTCCAACAGTCGGGAGGACAAGTGATGGACATGAAGCAAACCGCGAAATCAGCCGGGGTTGAGATCGCAAAACGCCTCTTTCTTCCCTTCTACGCGTTTCGAAAGAACGTGCAATCGTTCAAGGCAGCAAAGCAGCAGCACGACGAAAACATCGTTTACATCAAGGAGCTGTACGCAAGCGCGAAACGAAAGGCTCGCGCCGAACAGCAAGGCGAAGGCGATACCGCTAAAGAGCAGGGGTTCGAGGAAATGATGCGCAGCCGGTCAGTCGGCGCACCAAGCATTGCAGACCTGCAGCGACGGTTTCGCTTTCAGAAACGTCTCGCCATTGGAGCCGGCGCGGTCTTCCTCCTGATGGCCGTCTATGCCCTTTCACGCGGCAACTTGTTCGGCATCTTCACGCTAGTGGCCGGGCTGCCGGTGATGTTCATGGCCAGTCTGACCGCGCAATTCCGCCTGTGGCAACTGCAAAACCGGCGACTGTCGCGAGCTGAGCGTGGCGGCCTGAATGACTTCATGCGAGAGCCCGGTTGGTTTGTCAGCGTCATCGATCCGGAGCTCTGGAAACAACGGAAAGGAGAGCGAGCATGAAGCGCAAAGCAGCACTTTTCATTGCCGCGCTCTTGAACGGTTTGGTCACGTTGCCCGCATTTGCCCAAAGCACGTCGCTTGGGGAGATCACGCAGGCTGCGCAACGCTCAGGTGATCTCAGCCGGCAAGCCCTAGTCGGCGTCTTCGGCAACGTGGTGAACAACCCGCTCGCAACAGGTGGAGCCGGAGGCGGCGATACGATCTTCGCGAGTCTGTTCCAGGTGATGAACGGTGGGCTACTTGTCGTCGGGGCCTTCTTCGCATGCTATACGTGGTTCAAAAAGCTCTCTCAAGCTGCGCATAGCGGAGCGGTCTACGGAGAAAACAAAGGCACCATGTGGGGGCCGATTCGCCTCGTGTGGGGATTGGCATCGCTGGTGCCGACGGCGAACGGCTGGGCACTCTCGCAACTGCTGATGTTATGGGCCGCTTCGATTATGGGTGTCGGTATCGCCAACATGGGGACCGACGCAGCAATCCAGGCCTTTTCGGACGGGAAGGGCATGGTGGTGCAACCGGCAATGCCCAGCACGATACAGCTCGCGCGAGACCTGTATCAGGCGAACCTGTGTATGCACGCTTACAACGCAAGCCTCTCCATGGTCGCCGCGAACGGGGGCTTTCCGCCGGACCAGAAGGAATACGTGCAGATCACATCAGGCACCCAAGGCCTCGTATTGCGTAATCCCATCGGCACAAAATACTGCGGTGGTGCGGATATCGATACGTCGAAGCTGACTCCGCAAGACCAATCCACCAATTGGTTCAGCGGCACCATTGATACAACCACGCTGTACCAAGCTCACCTGCAGGCCCTCGGAAACATGGAAACCGCACTGTCGCCGGCGGCGCAAGCATTCGTCAACGCCGTTATCGATCAGCAAACGAACGCCAGTGCCATCCTTCCGGATGCAGAGGTAGCAATCCAGTCGGCCGCGCAACAATATGAGGCCACGATTCAGAGTCAGGCAGCGACAAGCACGGGCAACATCAGCAGCCTGGCCGGTCAGCTCAGTAGCTCGATCAAGGAGGCGGGTTGGTGGTCGCTCGGCGCGTGGTATCAGACGTTTGCGCAGGCCAATAGCAAGCTCTCCGATGCGGTGTCAGCCGTCGCTCGTGTTTACAAAGAGAAGGTGGGAGGGGACGTAGGCGTTTCCCAGTTGCGTGACCAGGTCGACAGGGCGTTCCAGCTCCAAGAAGCCGGCTCGACGACAGCCCAGCCGTTGGGTAACGCAGGAAATGCCAGTGAAAAAGATGGTGGTAAGGCCCTCAGCCAGATCTTCTCGGGCTTTGGACAGAAGATCATTGCCGCGATGACCAGCAGCGGAGACGCAGAGCGTGGCACCGTAAACCCGCTCATCAAGATGAAAAACCTGGGGGACTATGTATTGGGGGGCGTTGACGCTGCTTTCGGTACGTGGGTAGGCCTGAACGTAATTGTCGCGGGTGCGAATGCGAGCATCTGGGGCACACTGGCGAACTTCGCCGCCGGCCTCGGTGCAGCTGCCGGAGCGGTACTGCATGCGACGGAGCCGATGCTGTTCACGCTGCTCATTCCGCTCCTGTTCATTGGTGCCGGCTTGTCTCTGTACCTGCCCATGATCCCGTTCATCACCTGGTTCGGGGCCGTCATCAATTGGCTCGTGATCGTGTGCGAAGCCATCGTGGCCGCTCCTCTGTGGGCAATGACGCACCTGGGCGGTGAGGGCGATGGCATGGGTCAACGCACGACGCACGGGTATATCTTCCTGCTAAACGTGACGGTGCGACCGATCCTGATGGTTGTTGGCTTCTTCTCCGGCGGAGCCGTTCTGGTTGAAGGCGGAACGGTACTCACGAAATTTTTTGGAATCGCAGTCGCGAACGCCCAATTCGATTCGTTGACGGGCATTGTTAGCGTCATCGGGTACCTCGCGATCTATTTCATGCTTGGCGCGAATCTGATTCACACGAGCTTTAGCCTAATCTTCGTTGTGCCCGACCAGGTGCTCAACTGGGTAGGTGGCGTGGCGACGGCGACGCTCGGCCGAGAAACGACTGGCGAAGTGCGAGGCGCGCTAGCGGTGTTTTCTAGCAAGCTTGAGCGAATCATGCCGGGCACCCCCAAGCGCACCCCTGATAAAGGCGGAAGCCGCCCAGGTCAAACCGATGGAATGCACTCGTGAGGAAATAAGTCATGCTTAACTTATCAATTGTGTTGGTTCCGGTCGTGCTGGCCCTCGCGTCGTTCGCCGGCCTCGCCTTCAGTGGATTTGGGCTGTTCGTGGGCGTAGGCGTGCGCGACGGCACGCCGTGGATCGTAACGTCCGTTGCCGGCCTGGTCGTGGCCATTGTTTGGATCCGGTTGTTTGCAAGCCATCTGACCGCAAAACTGCAGCGACAGGTACAACGCGTCGCCCCTCCGGGTTTTCATCCGACCGTCGAGGCCAGCGCCCCGACCGAAGGTCAGTACGTCGGAATCTCGACGGAGACCGGGAGTGTGGTAGTCGTTGACAAGAAGAAACGCATCGCCAAGCAGATGCCGATCGACAAGGTGTCGCGGTGGGAGTTCGAAGACGCCGAACGGAGCAGCACGTACCTAGTGCTGTGGTTCAACGATCATGCGTTGCCATCGACACGGGTGCTTGTACCACGTCGAAGTGTCGATGACACGGCGTCGCGGTTGCGAATGGCGTTGGGGTTCTAGCAAAACAAGACCGGGCCTGATGGCCCGGTTTTTCTATGCAAGCGTGGTGCGGATCTCGTGCAACGCTAGGATCTCATGCTCGGCCGCGCCTCGCCGGCGCAGCTCGAGCGCGGCCGTCGATCGCTGTGCCTGGTGCTCGAGCTGCTGGTGCTCGATTAACCGGCCCAGCAGGATCACCTCGCCTTCGGGCCCGAAGGCCCGGAGCTGCGTCGGGCCCTCGGACGCCCGGCGGTCGAGGATCTGCCAGCCGCGGCGATGGAACGAGGGCGATCGACAAACGCTGGCCAGCGTGGCCGGCGTCAGCACGGCGGCCGCGATCGACAGTGGCCGGGTGGGCTCAGTGTGCACGGGGCTCTCCAATCGATCGCAGAAAGGTGATCATCCGCGTGTTGTTGCCAATCGACGTCGACGGAAAGCCACCGCTCTTCCGCAGCTCGCCGACGTGTTCGGGCGAAAAACCCATGCCGGCCACGGCCGCGTCGTCGCCCTTCGCAAGCGCTTTGTTGGCTGCACGCATGAGGTTATTTGCCGACTGCATGCGTGCGATCTCGGTCCGGATTGCATCCGGACTGATAGGATATTCAGTTGCCATGTCATCACCTCTAGTCTAGGTGGTGTTGTGGAAGTCCCGTCCGCGTGTTCCAGCACACGGGCGGGGCGCCTGATCCGAATCAGGTAGACGGTGGGGCCTCCTGGTCCGGCTGATGCTCGCCGAGCTCGGCGAGAATATCGGGCTGTAGCTCGAGCTGGCCAACGTAGACCAGCGGTGTGCCGCAGCGAGTGTGATCGTCACTCATTGCCTTTCCTGATCCGTGCCTGTAGCTCGGCTCGTTTCTTGGCAAAGCTAGCTTCTGCTTCTTCATTGGATACCCATTTAGTATTCGGATCGTCCGCCTCTTCAAGGCCCCTGCTAACCTCTTCCCAATACCACTGGTTATAGGCTGCTGCGTCGGCAAGCAACTGCAACGTAGGCTCGTGTCGAGCCGTGACCCGCTCGAGGATCAAGCAGTAAGCCTGGAGGGGCGACAGCCCTTGCTCGGACAGAATGGCCGCCGCCTCGTCGTGGAGCACGTCGATCCGCGCCTTGGCCTCGTCATCGGTCATGATCAATACCCCGCTTCCTTCTGGTGTCGGACGGTCAAGATTTGCCCAATTCATGGCTTGCCGGGGCGGCGGGGCATTTGCCGGTGCAACTGCTGCGCTGCGGCCGCCGCCCTGGCACGCCGCAGCGCTTCCTGCTCGGCGTCTCGGAGCCGGACCTCAATTCGATGTTCGACGATGATGTCGATCGCGCGTCGCTTGAATTCTTCGCTGCCCGTGAGCTCGAATGCGCCCCCGTACTTTTCCGCTGCCAATCGCAGCGCAGTCGTGATTGATGCGTCATCGCGGTTGCCTTTGGCGAGCACGTCAATGCGTCGCCCGAGATCGATGAAAGCGTCGCGGCCGTCGTCCAACCGATAGATAACGGCTCCGTCCCGGCGAACGCGGAAATACAGTCCATCAGAGACGCTTCGTGCAACCGGATCGACATCGCCAACGTGAATGATGCCGTCGGCATCATCATTGGCCAGCGCCCGCACCAGCTCTCGCGTCTGTCGCTTCTCACTGTAGACGAAGCCGCGTAGCTGGCCGATAGCCGCACTGTCGCCGGCGGCCGCCTGGCGCTCGACCCACTCGCGGTACGACAGTCTGCGATTCGTTGGGTCGGCGCATAGCGCTTCACGCTCCCTGCGGATCTCGCGTCGCAGCCGATCGCGGTCCCGCAGCGTCTCGAATGCAACGACGCTGTACAGCATTTTGCGGGCCGAAGCATACGGGACAGTCTCTCGGATCTCGAGCCGCTTCTGGCGGGCAGCTTCGCGGATATCCGAGAATCGCTGCCGCACGGTAGCCGGGTCGAGTCGACGATATTCAAACGCACTCTTGTAATCACCGTACCGGGCGCGCAGCTCGCGTCGCGCCTGTGCGCGCTCCTGGCGCCGATCCTCCCGCATCTGCGGGTCGCGTTTCGGCGGTCGATCCTTGTCGTAGGTGAGAACAGCACCGGTCGTCGACGCGGACGGCTCGAACGGCCCAAGCCGTTTGGCCAGCCGAGCTTTACCCAACGCCTCGTGCATGTCGCTGGCCTTGATCGGCGTCGTCGCGACGGCCACGAGATCATAGATGGCGAAGCCCTGCCCTTTCTCGCGGATCTCGAGCCCGTACTTGGCGAGCAGATTGTGCAGTTGACGCCACGTCAGCTGGTCATTTTTCAGCGCTGCCAAGAGCGCTTTGCGCGGCTCTCCGCGCGCATAGGTAAACAAGCTTTCCTGATCAGCGTGCCGCTCCATGTCGGCCGCCGGCGTCGGTCGCTTGCCTTTCGTCGCAGGGTCTTTGCTCGCCCAGTCGATGATGACGTGACCGTTGCGTTGGAAAACAGCGTAGGGGCCATTGTCGTGCTGCCAGCCGTATCGGAGCTCGAGCTCGCGCATCGCGCGATCCAGCTTGAAATAGTCGCGCTCGGGATAGACCGCTGCGAACGTATCGGGACTCACGCGATTCACGGCAATGTGCAGGTGCGTATTGTCGGTGTCGCGATGCACGGCAAAAACGTATTGGTGATCCGCCATGCCGACGGTGTCGAGCGCGTGTGCGCCACATTCGAAAGCCTGTGCATCGGATGGTGATTCATTCGCCGGCCATGACAGAACGACGTGGTACACGGCGTCCTTAACCCGGGCATTCTGGATCGCCACAGCCTCCATTTCAGCCGCAGCAGACGACAGTGACAAGCAATTGTGTTCGCACGCGACGCCGGTTGGCGTTACGAGACGTTCGGCCTGGCCGAGGAGTCGCCCGGACCAGAGTTCTGCAAGGGCCTCCGCTTCCGCCTGGCTATGCACTGTCGGAATCGGTTTCCTACCGAGCCCGAGAAGGGCGCGTCGCGCCCGTGCCTTCTGCTGGAAATTGCGATCAATTTTCGGTGATTGTCGAAGGTAGTTCGCTGCTGCCCGTAGATGCGCTCGAGCGCGCTGAAGAGTCTTGAGATGTTTTTCCCGATCGAGTGGGGCGCTGGGATCAACCTCGTCACCCAGATTTTTCCTCTCTTCATCGCGATTGGTGATGTATTCCACCAAGTCCTTGAAACTCGATTTCAGATCTTCTCGTCGCGGTGGGATTTTGGCCAACATTTTCAGTCACCGATGCGGGCAATTGCTTCACGAATTTTGACGAGGATGGCAGCGTATTCTTTCGACAGCACTCCGCCGCCTTCATTGAACAGATGCTTCTGCAAACCACCGAGGCGGCGAAGCTCGTTCAGGATGTGCTTATCGATCTTCGTGCGCGTGCGACGGCCAAGCGCCGCCGCGAGCACGAATTGCCCGACACTCATGCCGCAATCGCGCGCCTTCTCCCGGACCGAAGCTTCCTCGTCTTCGTAGCACCGAATTGGTGGAAGCATGCCGGTCCTCCTTCGTTGTTCGCTCGTACTCATTGTTACGGCCTCAATCTTGAAGTCGGGGTCTCGGGGCGATGCCCTGAGCAGGGACGGTAGGCTGCGCATAGGGAGTGGAACGACTGGTGCGCTGCCGGTTGGAATGGCGCCAATTTGGCGGTATTACAAACCCTACCCTGTCACCGAAGTTACGCTGTTGTTTGTGGAAGTTTGAAGGTAGCTCGCGTGAACGATTTTTTGAAGCAAAATCGAAGGGTGCGAAGAGGGACTCCGAATAGTTCAAAGCAACTCTTTTCGGCACACTACTCGGTGGATGAAAATGTGTTGTTTCTGCCAGACAAGTGCCAATCAATACGACGGCTTTCGACTGACACGCGAGTCGTGTTCGCGGCCGATACATTGCACACCAATGGAGATATGTCGATGAACATCACGGATCGCGCCGGTAGGTGCCCGGCATTACCTTGACGATCGTGCCGTTGCGCTCGTAGGTGCGCACCCGCATATCCCCTGCCTTCAGCGCGAACAGCGGATGTTCCATACTGGCCATGTCATCCTTTGGCGCAACATCGAGAATGTCGGCAACGAAGAAATCTCGCTGGCGTAGAAGGAAACCGATTTCCTGCCTATCGCAACGAGGGCCTACCTCTACCTCTCTGGCACGCCGTTCAAGGCGCTGGCCACGGGCGAATTCATCGAAGAACAAATTTTCAACTGGACTTACACCGATGAGCAGCGCGCCAAAGAGGAATTCGCCGTTCAGAATCCCAGCACGCGCAACCCCTACGGCGCGCTACCGCAGTTGCGCCTTCTCACCTACCAGATGCCGGATGAGTTGCTAGCCATTGCCAGCGGCGGCGAGTTCGACGAGTTCGACCTTAATGAGTTCTTCTCCGCAACAGGCACAGACAAGGGCGCGCAGTTCAAATACAAAAGCGACGTGCAGAAGTGGTTGGACATCATCCGTGGCCAATATGCGCCCAAGGCCGTGGAAAGCCTCAAGACGGGCACACGCCCTCCCTTCCCGTATTCGGACGTGCGGCTACTGCCGTACCTGCAGCATTCGTTCTGGTTCCTGCCCAACGTCGCCGCGTGCCACGCGATGGCGAACCTGCTGACCGAGAAGCACAACACGTTCTGGCGCGGCTATAAGGTGATTGTGGCTGCTGGGGCGCAGGCGGGCATCGGGCTGGACGCTCTGCCGCCCGTTCGGAAGGTGATCGCCGGCGGCTTTGAAACCAAGACCATCACGCTGTCGTGCGGCAAACTCACCACGGGCGTGACTGTGCCGCAGTGGTCGTCCATCCTGATGCTGCGCAATCTGAAGTCGCCAGAGACTTACTTTCAGGCGGCGTTTCGTGTGCAGTCCCCGTGGTCTATCAAGAACCCGAACGGCGACAACCCGAACGAGGAAGAAATCCTCAAGCCCGTGTGCTTTGTCTTTGACTTTGCGCCTACACGCGCGCTGCGACAACTTTCCGAATATGCCATCGGGCTCTCCCCCAACGAGTCGAACCCGGAGAACGCAGTCAGGGATCTGGTGTCCTTCCTGCCAGTGCTGGCCTACGACAATGCCAACATGACGCAGATCGACGCGGGCGGCATTCTCGACATTGCGATGGCAGGCACCTCGGCCACGCTGCTTGCGCGCAAATGGGAGAGCGCGCTACTAGTCAACGTGGACAACGACACGCTGCGCCGCATTATGGACAACCCGGAAGCGATGGCCGCCGTGGGGCGTATCGAGGGCTGGCGCGCGCTGGGCGACAACGTCATCGAGACCATCATCAACAAGAGCGAGAAGGTCAAGGACCTCAAGAACAAGGCGAAGGAGCGTGATCTCACGGCCAAGCAGAAGAAGCAGCTTACCGAGGAGGAGAAGGACTACAAGTCCAAGCGCAAGCTGGTGCAGGAGAAGCTGATCAAATTCGCCACGCGTATTCCGGCGTTCATGTACCTGACCGACTTCCGTGAAAACACACTACGGGACGTCATTACCAAGCTGGAGCCAGATCTGTTCCTCGCCGTTACCGGCCTCACGGTGCAAGACTTTCACCTGCTGGTGCAGTTGAAGGTGTTCAACACCGAGCAGATGAACCAGGCGGTATTTGCGTTCCGACGCTATGAGGATGCGGGCCTTGCCTATACCGGCATCGAATCGCACCCTGGCCTCATTCACTATGGCCTGTATGACACGGTGGTAGCCAAAGAGTAGGAATGCTTGTATTCCGTTCATGTTGCCACGTCGTTCTTGCTGTCATCCTCTTCGCCACGACTAAAGATGCCTCATTGCAATGCAAGTACTGGGAACGCCAGCGTAGTGTCGGGTTTTGTGCGGTTCCATCAATCATTGCCGACAGGCTACGATGCATAGGCATTTTCGACTGGATGGGCAGCTTGAACTGAGGCTAGACGATGACGCCGAGGTACTGATCTGTGACGTTTGCCAGATCAGTGCCTCGTGGGTGCGATTCCGTTGACGTGGATAAAACAGAAATCGAGAAGGCACCTCGCGGGCGAAACGCTCGTCCACGCGCACGCGTTGCACACGAGTCACCGAGCAGCACAATGAATCCCTCACGGAGTTGCAACTGCGTTTGCTGCCGTGATGACCCACAGGCCGGCGCTCCAAATCTGCGCCACTCGACTGCGGATTTTTTCGGTACGATACCAAATCCCGGCGTGTACCCGAATCTACCGAAATTTGTGTACGGCGCGAAATATTCGGCAAATAATTGATTTTCAAGGGTTTTGATCCGTTGGCGAAAAGCTCTTCGGAATCAAGAACTTTGATCAGGTGGGCCTAAGTGGATCGAAATCACATTCGCAATGCGAAGGTCGGGAGTTCGATCCTCCTCCGCCCAACAGAATCCGAAGGGCTCGGTCGCAAGACCGAGCCTTTTTGTTTTCTGCGGGGTTGCCGGTTTGTCGGCTAGTCGCAATCCGCGCGCCGCTCGCGGTATCAATCACTGGCACCCGCCTCGCTGCGCGCCGATGCAGCCCACCATCCCGCCTGCGCCGGGGCCCCCGCCATCACCCCCGCCCGAAACTCGGCCGCTTCGGATCGTACGTCCACCCCGGCACCAGATAACGCATCGCCATCGCGTCATCGCGCGCCGTACCACCAACCTCCCGATAAAGCGCATGCGCGGCCTCGACCTGCGCCATGTCGAGCTCGATCCCGAGCCCCGGCCGCTCGGGCACGGCCACCTGGCCGCCGACGATCTCGAGCGGTTCACGCGTGAGCCGCGCATCACCTTCCTGCCAGATCCAGTGCGTGTCGATCGCGGTGATCGTGCCGGGCGCCGCCGCGGCCGCATGCGTGAACATCGCGAGCGACACGTCGAAATGGTTGTTCGAGTGCGAGCCCCACGTGAGCCCCCAGTCGCGGCACAGCTGCGCGAGCCGCACCGAGCCCTGCATCGTCCAGAAGTGCGGATCGGCGAGCGGGATGTCGACGGCCTGCAGCCGCACCGCATGATCCATCTGCCGCCAGTCGGTCGCGATCATGTTGGTCGCCGTCGGGATGCCGGTCGCGCGGCGGAATTCGGCCATCACTTCGCGTCCCGAATAACCGCCTTCCGGCCCGCACGGATCTTCCGCATACGCGAGCAGGTGGCCTTGCCCACGGCACAGTGCGATCGCTTCGTCGAGCGACCACGCGCCGTTCGGGTCCAGCGTCGCACGCGCGTCGGGAAAGCGCGCCTTGATCGCCGCGATCGCTTCCATCTCGTCCGCACCGGCCATCACGCCGCCCTTCAGCTTGAAATCGACGAAGCCGTAGCGCTCGACCGCAGCCTCCGCCTGCTGCGCGATCGCGGCCGGCGTGAGCGCGGCTTCATTGCGCAGCCGGAACCACGGATCGGTTGCACGCGTCTCGTCGCGATACGGCAGGTCGGTGCGGCGCCGCTCGCCGATATAGAACAGGTACGCGAGCATCGGCACCGCGTCGCGCTGCTGGCCTTCGCCGAGCAGCGCCGCGACCGGCACGTCGAGATGCTGGCCGAGCAGGTCGAGCAGCGCGGCCTCGATCGCGGTGATCACGTTGTCGAGCCGCAGGTTGATCTCGTGCGGCTGGCGCAGCACGGCCGCTTCGCCGGCCGACGTCACCTCGTGCCGGATCGTGCGTCCCGCACCCGCCCCGGCGCCGGATAGCGCCGCGCGCACCGTGTTGAGCGTCGCCTGGTAACGCCCGATCGACTGGCCGACCACGAGGTCGGTCATCCGTTCGAGCGCCTGGCGGATGCCTTCGCCGCCGGGCACTTCGCCGACGCCCGTGTGGCCGCTGCTGTCGTCGAGGATCACGAGGTTGCGCGTGAAATACGGCGCGTGCGCGCCACACAGGTTCAGCAGCATGCTGTCGCGGCCGGCGACGGGGATGACCTGCATGCGCGTGACGCGCGGCGTGCCGGCACGGCGGGATTCGGACATCGGTGGGCTCCTGGTTCCGTTGATGCGCAGGCCGCCGGACACGCCGGCGTGGCCCGCGCTGTTCAGTTCAGCTCGACGCGGCGAATTTCGCCGACGACGAACAGATAGCAGATCACGGCGACGAGCGCGTGCGCGACGACGTACACCAGCGCGCCGTTGAACGAGCCGCTGCGGTCGACGATATAGCCGATCGCGATCGGCGTCGTGATGCTGGAGAGATTGCCGCAGGTGTTGAGCAGCGCGCCGCTCAGGCCGGCGATCTGGCGCGGCGCGGTGTCGGCGTTGACGGCCCAGCCGAGCGCGCCGAGCCCCTTGCCGAAGAACGACAGCGCCATGAACAGCACGACGAGCACGTGCGAGTCGGTGTAGTTGCAGACGATCATCGACATCGACAGCAACATGCCGATCACGATCGGCACCTTGCGCGCGACCGACAGCGACTGGCCCTGCTTGAGCAGCGCGTCGGACACGATGCCGCCGAGAATCCCGCCGAGAAAGCCGCACACGGCCGGGATCGACGCGACGAGCCCCGCGTTGAGGATCGACATCCCGCGCGCCTGCACGAGATAGACGGGAAACCACGTGATGAAGAAGTAGGTGAGCGCGTTGATGCAGTACTGCGCGACGTACACGCCGACGAGCATCCGGTTTCTCAGCAGCGCCTTCACGTGATGCATCGACGGGCCGCCGTCGCGCGCGCCGGTCGCCTGGTCGATGTTGACGAGCGCACCGCCTTCGGCGAGGTAGTCGAGTTCCGCGCGGTTGATGCGCGGGTGCACCTTCGGGTCGTACATCGTGCGGTTCCACACCAGCACGAACGCGAAGCCGAGCACACCCATCACCGCGAACACCGATTGCCAGCCGAACGCGTGCACGAGCCAGCCCATCAGCGGCGCGAACACGACGGTCGCCGCGTATTGCGCGGCGTTGAAGATCGCCGACGCGGTGCCGCGCTCCGAGGCCGGGAACCAGGTGGACACGATCCGGCTGTTGGCCGGGAATGACGGCGCCTCGGCCGCGCCGACCAGGAAGCGCAGCCCGAACAGCAGCGCGAACGCGGCCGCGCCGCTGAAGAAGCCGATGCCGCCCTGCAGCAGCGTGAACAGCGACCAGAAGAAGATGCTGAACGCATAGACGATGCGCGACCCGAAGCGGTCGAGCAGCCAGCCGCCCGGCAGCTGCGCGACGACGTACGACCAGCCGAACGCCGAGAAGATGAAGCCCATCTGCACGTGGCTCAGGTGCATCGCGCGGGCGAGGGCGGGGCCCGCGATCGCGATCGCGGCGCGATCCGCGTAGTTGACCGTCGTGACCGCGAACAGCACGGTCAGCACGAGCCAGCGCACGCGGGTGCGCTGGGCCGTTGCCGACGCGGACGCCGGCAATGCGTGAAGCGGATTCATGACTGTCTCCTCCGAAGGGCGGAAGGTGCCGTCGTGCGGCTGCGCGTTATATGCGCGCGTTTTTTCGTGGTGACGTTGCCGGCCGGAGGCCGGACGCCGATGCCCCGGGACGGGGCGTCCGGATCATTCTGTCATGTCGAAATTTGCGCTTTCATGCCAATTGCTGACTTGATCGATTCAGGATTTGAATCGATCGAGTGCACCGAGGCATCATGTTTTTACCCGGGTGATATTGACAATCAATTTATACCCGGATAAAAATGATGCCGCTGCGATTCATGCCCACGGGCAAACCACGATGACTCTTTCCACGCTTTTCCCTTCCTACACGGCATTTGACGGCCACCGCCGCGTCGCGTCGGGCCCGCTCGCGACGGTGGCGGTAGCGGTGCAGCAGGCGTCCGGCGACCCGATGTCCGGCACGATCGTGATCTTCGACGACGCGACCGGCCGCGCGATCGACCTCGACCTGCGCGGCACGGCGGACGAGGTCCGCATGCGTTACGCGGCTGCACCGGCCGATGCGCCGGCGCCCACCGCCGAGCCGGCCGGTGCGGGCGCGGGTGAACAACGCGGCCGCGGCCGCCCGAAGCTCGGCGTCGTGTCGCGCGAAGTCACGTTGCTGCCGCGTCACTGGGACTGGCTCGCCGCGCAGCCGGGTGGCGCGTCCGTCGCGCTGCGCAAGCTCGTCGAGGACGCGCGGCGCACGCATGCGGCGGCCGACCGGCGTCGCGACGCGCAGACGCGGGCCTATCACTTCATGTCGGCGATCGCGGGTGACCTGCCGGGTTTCGAGGAAGCCGCGCGTGCGCTGTATGCGAACGACCTTGAGCGAATGGCCGAACTGATCGCCGGCTGGCCGGACGACGTGCGCGACCATGCGCTCGCGCTGGCACGCGGCGATCTGCCGCCGTCGACCGAAGACTGCTGACGGAGCGCCGCTGCGATGACCGGATTCGATCTGAACCGCGGCGCGATCGCGCCGGTCGCCGACGAGGTCGATCTCGTCGACCTGCGCGTGACGGGCACGATCCCGCCCGAACTCGCCGGCACGCTGCTGCGCAACGGCCCGAATCCGCCGGGCGGCCGTTTCGAAGGCAATGACGTGTTGTCGTGGTGGCCGGAAGCGGCGATGCTGCACGCGATCGCATTCGAAAACGGCCGCGCGACCGGCTACCGGAACCGCTGGGCGCGCACGCAGCGCTGGGCCGCCGTGCATGCACCGGCGCAGGTGTCGCACCTGCCCGACACGAATCCGAACGTGAACGTGCTGCAGCACGCGGGCGAATTGCTCGCGTTGGCCGAGGGCGGCGCACCGCTCGCGATCACGGCGGCGCTCGACACGCTCGGTGCGCCCGCGCGGCACGCGGCGTTCGGCGGTGCGATGACCGCGCATCCGAAGATCGATCCGGTGACGGGCGAACTGATCCTGTTTCGCGCGGACTGGCGCGAACCCTGGCTGCGCTACGGCGTCGCGGACGCGCACGGCGTGCAGCGCGTCGACCTCGTCGTCGACGTGCATGCGCCGTCGATGATGCACGACCTCGCGATCACCGAAACCCGCAGCCTGCTGCTCGACCTGAACGTCGGCTACGACTTCGCGATGCTGAAGCAGGGGCACCGGATGCCGCTGCGCTGGCACGACGACCGCGACGCGCGGATCGGCGTGATGCCGCGCCACGGCGGCGATGTGCGCTGGTTCGGCATCGAGCCGTGCTTCATCCAGCACGTCGTGAACGCGTACGACTGCGATGAATCGTGCATCGTGCTCGATGCGGTCCGCTATCCGTGGTTCTTGCGGCTCGATGCGCGCACTGGCCGCTTTGCCGACAACCCGGTCGGCGAGCTGTGGCGCTACGTGATCGATACCGCGAACGGTCTGGTCGACGAAGGGCCGCTCGCCGACGGCGGTATCGAGCTGCCGCGCGTCAACGAAAGCCGCACGGGGCGCCGCTACCGGTACCTGTATGCGGTCGAGCAGCCGAACCCAGCCGACATGCGCGGCGTGACGCGCTTCGACCACGTGCACGGCACGACGACCCGTTATGCGGTGCCGGCCGGCGACCAGAACGGCGAGCCGGTGTTCGTGCCGCGCCCGGGCGGCACCGACGAGGACGACGGCTGGCTGCTGGTGGTGGTCTACCGCGCGGCGACGGATACGAGCGACGTCGTGATCCTCGATGCGCGCGCGATCGATGCGGTGCCCGTCGCGACGGTACACCTGCCGCGTCGCGTGCCGGCCGGGTTTCACGGCGCGTGGGTGCCGCGCGAGCGCTGACAGTGAGCAGCCGCGCGCGTCACTGCGCGCGCAGCGCGTCGACGATGTTCAGGCGCGCGGCGCGCATCGCCGGCAGGAACCCGCCGACGAGCCCCATCACGAGCGAGAACAGCAGCGTCTTCACGACGATCGCGGGCGTCAGCACGAAACGGAACGACAGGTCGGAGAAGGTCTGGAAGTTGGTCGTCGAGAACGACGCGAACGCCATCAGCGACGCGCATGCGAGCCCCGCGACGCCGCCGACGAAGCCGAGCAGCAGTGCTTCCAGCAGGAACGCGGCGAGCACGTTCATGCGCTTGAAGCCGAGCGCGCGCAGCGTGCCGATCTCGGCGGTGCGGTTCGAGACCGACGCATACATCGTGATCATCGCGCCGATCATCGCGGCGATCGAGAAGATCGTCGACAGCGTGATGCCGAGGATGTTGATGAAGGTCGACAGGGCCTTCGACTGGTCGCCGTAAAACGTCTGCTCCCGTTTCGCTTCATCCGTCAGGCGCGGGTCGACGTCGATGTCGGCCTTGAAGCGCGCGAAGCCGTCGGCGCTCGGGATGCGCAGCACCATCGACGAGTAGCTGGTGCGCCGGAACGACTGCATCAGCTGGTCGACGTCGCCCCAGATCTCCGAATCGAAGCCGCTGCCGCCGGCGTCGAACACGCCGACGACGGTCCAGTCGCGCTGCGCGAAATGCAGGCTGTCGCCGAGCTGCGTGCCGCTGAAGCCTTTCGCGATCGCGCTGCCGACGATGATCTCCGACGAACCCGGCGCGAACGTGCGGCCGGCCACGAGCTTCACGCGCGGCCGCAGCGCGAGGCCGGCTGGCGACACGCCGCGGATCACGACGTTCGACGGCTTGCCGGTCGACGTCTTCACGAGCGAGATCAGCACGACGGCTTCCTTCGACACCAGCGGCCGGCCGTCGGGGCCGAGCGCGACGGCCGGATGCATCTCGAGCGCATTGGCCTGCTGGTGGTCGATCGAACTCTGGATCTCGGTTTCGGCGCCTTTGCGGATCACCACGGCGTTGTCGGGTTCGCCGGTCGACACGAGCGTCTGCGTGAGTCCCGCATCGAGCATCTGCACCGTCGCGAACACGAAGATCACGAGCGCCATCCCGCCCGCGGTGAGCGCGGTGGTGAGCCGGCGGGTCCACAGGTTGCGTGCGATGTAAGTGAGAGGAATCGCCATGCGCCTACCCGATCGCCCGCAGGCCTTCGACCACGCGAACGCGCGCGGCCTGCCATGCCGGCACGAGCGCGGCCGCGAGGCCGACCGCGACCGAGCACGCGGCCTGCAGCGCCATCGTCTCGGCCGACACCTTGAACACCGGGAAGATGCCGCCGGCAGCCTGCTTGAAGAGGATCGCGGCCGGCGGCGTCGCGAGCATTGCGAGCCCGCCGCCGACCACCGCGATCACGACCGATTCGCCGAACACGATCAGCGCGAGAAAGCCGGGGCCGAAGCCGAGTGCCTTCAGCGTCGCATATTCGGCGGTCCGCTCGCGCGCGCTCATCGCCATCGCGTTCGCCATCACGGCCATGATGATCAGGATCACCACGTACGACACGACACGGATTGCCGCGATGATCTGGTTCGACATCGCGACGAAGCCGAGCTGGAACGCCTGCTCGGTCTCGGTCAGCGTTTCGGCGAGCGAGTTCTTGAACACCGCGTCGACGTTGCGCGCGATCGCGGCGCCGTCGTCCGGATTCGCGACGCCGAGCACGAACACGCCGACCTGGTCGGCCTGCTTCGGCGTGCGCTTGCGCACCGTCTCGTTCAGGTAGTCCCAGTGAAATACCAGCTGGCGCGTGATCGTCGAGTCGTCGCGGCCGTCGAGAATGCCGCGCACGACGAAATCCCACGTGCCCGGATAGATCGTGCCTTTCAGCGGGATCACGTCGCCGATCTTGAAGCCGAACTGCGTCGCGAGCTGGCGCCCGACGAGGCAGCCGCGGCGGTCGCGATCGTAGTCGGCACGCTGCTGCGCGGGGAGGATGAATTCGGGATACAGGTCGAGGTAGTTCTCCGACACCGCGAAGCTCGCGAAGAAGTTCTTCGGATCGCGGTACACGCCGCCGAACCAGTTCGAGCGGACTACGGCCGTCACGCCGTCGACGCCGCGGATCCGGTTCTCGTAGCTGACCGGCAGCGGGAACACGAGCGAGATCGCGTTGCGCGTGACGAGCCGGCCGCTCGACGCGGCGGCCGCGCCCGCGTACCACGCGTCGACGACGGTATGCAGCAGCCCGAACGCCAGCACCGCGATGGTCAGCCCGAGCACGGTCAGCAGCGTGCGCAGCCGGTGCCGCAGTGCATTGCGCGCGATCAGCTTCAGCACGTACATTGCGCGCGCTCCCGTCCGTCAGACGGCGTGCCCATCGATCAGCTCCCCTTTTTCCAGATGCACGAGCGACTGCGCGGCGCCGGCCGCGTGCGCATCGTGGGTCACCATGATGATCGTCTTGCCGAGCTCGGTATTCATCCGCTGCAGCATCGCGAGCACGTCGGTGGCCGACGCGCGGTCGAGGTCGCCGGTCGGCTCGTCGGCGACGATCAGCACCGGATCGGTGATCAACGCGCGCGCGATCGCGACGCGCTGCTGCTGGCCGCCCGACAGCTCGGACGGGTAATGACTCATCCGGTCGCCGAGGTTCACCATGTCGAGCACCAGCTCGACGCGCTCGCGCCGTTCGCGGCGCGACAGGTGCGTGAGCATCAGCGGCAGCTCGACGTTCTCGAACGCGGTCAGCACCGGCATCAGGTTGTAGAACTGGAAGATGAAGCCGACGTTCGCCGCGCGCCATTCGGCCAGCTGCGCCTCCTCGAGCCGCGTGATGTCGAGGCCGCCCACGCGCAGCTCGCCGCTGTCGGGCCGGTCGATACCGGCGACGAGATTGAGCAGCGTGCTCTTGCCGGAACCCGACGGCCCCATCAGCGCGACGAAGTCGCCTTCGCCGATGTCGAGCGTGATGTCGGTCAGCACCGGCACGACCTGGTTGCCGCGCCGGTACGACTTCGCGACGTGACTGATCTCGACGAGGGGCGGCGAGGCGTCGTTCATGCGCGCCACGCTACTTCTTCGCGACGGTCACTTTCGCGCCGTCCTTCAGCTTCGCGCCCGGCGCGAGCACGACCGTATCGCCGGGCTTCACGCCGCGGATCGCGACGAGTTCGCCGATCCGCGCGCCTTGGGTCACCGCCGCCGCATGCACGGTGTCGTCCTTCACGACGAACACGACCGGCCGGCCGTCGCGCTCGACCACGGCGCTTGCCTGTACGGCCGTCACCGGCTGCCGGTCCTGCGGCGACGCGGGTTTCGACAGGAATGCGATCTTCGCGCTCATGTCGGGCAGCACGCGCTCGTCGCGCTCGACGAAGCGCACCTTCACGAGCACCGTCGCCTTCGAGCGGTCGACGGTCGGCACGATGCGCGACACACGGCCCGCGAAGCGCATGTCGGGCAGTGCGTCGAGCTGGACCTCGCACGGCTCGTCCGCGCGGATCTTCGCGATGTTCGATTCCGCGACGTCGGCCTCGACCTCGAGCGTGTCCATGTCGGCGATCGTCACGACCGCGCCCTTGCTGTCCGACGCGGATGAGAACGGCGTGATGTTGTCGCCGACGTTCGCGTGCTTCGCGAGCACGATCCCGTCGAACGGTGCGCGAATCACCGTCTGGTCGACCGCGACCTGCGCGGCTTGCGCATTCGCTTCGGCGGACGTGATTGCGGCCTGGTCGCTGCCGACCGTCGCACGCGCCTTGTTCACGCGGGCGGTGTCGGTGTCGAGTTGCGCGGCCGGCACCGCGCCCTTCGGCGCGAGCACGGCGGTGCGGCGCAGCGCGATCTCCGCGTCCTTCAGTTCCGCCTGCGCGACGCCCAGGTTGGCGCGGGAGACCTGCACCTGTGCGCGGGCCTGCGCGAGCGACGCTTCCACGTCGCGGCTTTCGAGCCGCGCGATGATCTCGTCCTTCTTCACGCGCGTGCCTTCGAGTACGCCGAGCCATTCGACGCGACCCTGGCCCTTCGACGCGACCGCGGCCTTGCGCTGCGGCACGACGTAGCCGGTCGCGTTGAGCTGGGTGTCGTTCTGGTACGGGTAGGCGGACGTGACGGAAGTCGTGTCGACCGTCGGCCGGCGGGTGAGCGCGAACGCGGCGACGAGCGCGAGGATCACGAGTACGGCGGCGGCCGCATAGCGGACCCACCGGCGTCGGCGTGGCGCGGGCGCGATCGGACGCCGGTCGATTTTCAGTTTGTCCAGATTGTGGTCGGGCAATTTGGGCGCCTCGCGACGGCGGCGGTCTTGTGACCGGCCGCGATCCGGTTGGAACGGAAGGAGGCCAGTATAGCGTTGCCGCGGCGGGCGCGAGAGCGGGTTTGTCGGACGATTGACGCAGGTCCCGGCGGCGCGTCGAGCGGGCCGGAAGCCCGCGCCCCCGGGGAAACCCGAGGATGCAGGCAACGTGTCAACTTGACGCGCGTGCGATGCGTTATGGAGCCAGTGCATCAGTATTTGCCGAGGCGGAAAAGGCGAGAGCCGACCCGCCCGGCGGCGACCGGCAACCCGGCGCGACTGATGTTCCGATGCGGATGCCTCGCATCTTTTACCGGTACGTTTGACTTTTTCTCCGCTAAAGGAAGAACAATGAAGAAGACGCTCGCTTCGATCATGACCGCAGCATTCGCTCTCGCATCGGTTTCGGCATTCGCACAGGCGTCCGCGCCGGCAGCCGACACGTCGGCCGCGGCACCGGCACCGGCCAAGAAGGATCACAGCAAGCCGAAGCACCAGCTGAAGCACCACGGTTCGGTAAAGGGCAAGGCGAAGGCCGCAGCCGCTTCGGCAGCCGGCACGAACGACTCGGGCGCAGCAAACTAAGCCCGCTTCGCCGGGGCCGGCATGGCCGGCCGTCCGTCACGAAACCCCGCACGCTTCGGCCTGCGGGGTTTTGTTTTTTCAGGTGTCCGCCGCGTCCGGCGCACCGGGCGGCGGCGCGCGCATCGCGTCGACCACCGCGCGCATGCGCCGCCAGTGCGACCCTTCCCAGAACACGCGCCGGCACACGTCGCACGCGGCGAAACGCCGGTGCCGCTGGCGGACGCCGGCCGGCACGCGCGGCGCGGCGTCCGCCGCATCGAGTGCGTGCAGCGGTGCGTTACAGCGCAGGCACAGCCGGAACGGCCGCATGTGCGGTGCGAGGTCGAGCCGTGCGAACAGCTCGCGCAGCTGCGCGTCCGGCTGCTGTGCGTGCAGGTAACAGCCGCGCACGACCGCGCGGCGTTTCAACAGCTCGCGGTCGCGGGTCAGCACGATCCGGCCTTCGCGCGCGGCGAGCGCGACGAGTTCATCGTCGCGATAGTGGTTGTCGTAGCAGGTGTCGAAGCCGGCGAGGCGCAGCAATTGCGCGAGGCCGCCGAGGTGCGCGTCGGCCACGAAGCGCCAGCGGTCCGGTTGCGGCAGCGGCGATGCGGCTGCCCGCTGCGGGCGTTGCGGATGGATGTCGACGCGGTCGCCGTCGCCGAGCGGCCGGTCGAGGGTGGCCGGCTCGCCGTTCACGTAGAGCCGGCCGATTTCCGTATGCGGAACCCCGAGCGCCTCGACCGCGTGCTTGACCGTCGCATCGCGCGCAAACACGTGCGCGAACGCGCACTCGCGCTGCGCGCGTGCGAGAAACGCATTCAGTTCGCCGTGGAAACGGAAGGTCGCGGTCGCCATCCGCGCAGTATCGCACCGCGCGCGGCCGGTCGCGGAGGCTGCAGGCCGCCGCCATCTGTGTTTAACTCCCCGCTTCACGGGTCGAAGGAGCGGGAAATGGATCTCGGATTTATCGGGCTGGGCGAAATGGGGCAGGCGATCGCGACGAACCTGCTGAAGGCGGGGCATGCCGTGCGGGTCTGGAACCGGTCGCGCGAGCGCGCCGAGCCGCTCGCCGCGTTGGGCGCGCAGATCGTCGATACACCGGCCGATGCGTTTCGCGGCGATGCCGTGTTCTCGATGCTTGCCGACGATGCGGCCGCGCGCGAAGTATTCGACGACGCGCTGCTTGCTCAGGCGCCGCGCGGCCTGATCCACGTGAACATGGCGACGGTGTCGGTCGCGCTTGCCGAATCGCTCGCGCACGCACACGCGTCGCGCGGCCTTCAGTATGTCGCCGCGCCCGTGATGGGACGCCCGGACGTCGCGGCCGCCGCGCGCCTGACGATCATGGCCGGCGGCCCGGCCGAGGCGATCGACCGCGTGCAGCCGCTGTTCGACGCGATCGGCCAGAAGACCTGGCGGTTCGGCTCGCTGCCGCAGCACGCGAACGTCGCGAAGATCGCGGCGAATTTCACGCTCGCGTCGGCGATCGAGACGCTCGGCGAGGCGTCCGCGCTGCTCGGCGCGCACGGCGTCGCGATGCGCGATTTCCTCGACGTGATCACGAACAGCGTGTTTCCGGGGCCGGTCTACGAAGGCTACGGCGGGATGATCGCCGAGCGCAGCTACGAACCCGCGCGTTTCAAGGCGCGACTCGGGCTGAAAGACGTGCGGCTCGCGCTGCAGGCCGGCGATGCGGTGTCGGTGCCGCTGCCGGTGGCGAGCGTCGTGCGCGACAGCCTGCTCGATGCGCTCGCGCACGGCGGCGGCGAACAGGACTTCGCGGTGCTCGGCGAAGTCGCGCTGCGCCGCGCGGGCCGCTGAGCCGGCGCGGGACAGACACGCCGCGCACGCGGCATAATCGACATTTCGTTTCTCTTTCGGTCGGGGCGGTCATGAACCTGCATACGTGGTGGCTTTTCGTGGCGACGGTGTTCGTCGTGTCGGCGATTCCGGGTCCGAACATGCTGCTCGTGATGACGCACGGCGCGCGGCACGGGCTGCGCCGCTCGTCGGCGACGATGGCCGGCTGCCTGAGTGCGCTGGTGCTGATGCTGGCGGTGTCCGCAGCGGGGCTCGGGGCGGTCCTCGAGGCCTGGCCGGCGATGTTCGATGCGTTGCGCTTTGCGGGTGCCGCCTACCTGATCTATCTCGGCGTGAAGGCGTGGCGCGCGCGCGTCGACGACGCGCCGGCCGCCGACGTCGATGCAATGCTGCAGGGCGCCTCGGCATCGCGCGGGGCGCTGTTCCGCAATGGCTTCCTCGTCGCGGGCAGCAACCCGAAGGCGATCCTGTTCGCGGCCGCGCTGCTGCCGCAGTTCATCAACGCGTCCGAGCCGACGCTGCCGCAGTTCGGCATCCTCGTCGTCACGTTCGCGGTGATCGAGGTGAGCTGGTATCTCGTCTACGCGTCGTTCGGCACGCGCATCGGCGCGACGCTGAAGAGCCAGAGCGTCGCGAAGGTCTTCAACCGGCTGACGGGCGGTATTTTCGTCGGCTTCGGCGCGATGATGGCGCTGGTCCGTCACTGATTTCGGTCCGCGTTGCCTGCCGGACGCCCCGCACCTCGTCAGAGGGCGGGGCGTTCTCCTATCCGGGCCCGCGTCACGCGCGCGGCCGAGTTCAGCAGGTTGATTCCGCGACGGCCGATCGTCTGGTCGACGATCACGCCCGCGTCGAGCAATGCCGCGCCGGCATCGGCATCGCACCGGCGAACGCGCTGGCGCGCAGCGCGCATCGCGATGCATTGCGGGGGAAGGGTGGGGGTTGGAAACCCGGATCAACGTGTGGATCGTGCACGGCAGCGCTGCTGCGCGACGCACTGGGAGATGTGTTCAACCGTGAGAACAACAGGGGGTCAGATTCCATCTAGTAATCTAGAGTGCTCGTTCAAGGGAAAATCCTTATTTTCTCTACGGAAATGTTGCAATGCGGAAACTGATTCGCTATAGTTACACCTGTCTCCTCCATGTCTCCTCTGATATGGATTCAGCCCGCCTCTTAGGCGGGCTTTTTTTTGCCCGCGATTTTGCCGCGGGCCATCCATTCGTCCTTCGTCCCGTTCCCTTCCCCGACGTCAGAACTTGTAGGTCATTCCGACATAGCTGATGATCGGATCGGCCTTCAGGTCCGATTTCGACTCGGAGAGCACCGTGCCGTCGGCCGCCTTGATCGTCACCGTCGACGTCGTCTTCAGCGGGATGTAGGTCACCGACGCGATCAGCCCGAAATGCTCGGTCATGTTGTACTGCAGGCCCGCGTTGAACACCGGCTGCCATGACGACGACGCCTTCGCTTCCACCGATGTCGTACCCGGCTTGCCCGCGCCCGCCGCGAGAATCGCGCCGAGGTTGTCCTGCGTCTGCTTGATGAAGTTCGTGTTGAGCTGCAGGTCGCTGAACCAGTTGTACGACACGCCGAGGCCGAGGAACGGCCGGAATTTCGCGGTCGCCTGCCCGAAGTAGTACTGCAGCAGCACCGCCGGGCTCCACTGCCGCACGCTCTTCACGATCGGGTTCACCGATGCGAGCCCGATGTTCTGCGTGCCGAGCGCGCCGGCAGGTCCCGGTGGCTTGATCGTGCCCTGGCCCGACACCTTGAACACCGGTGGCACGCCGGCCACCGACGTGACCGCGATGTGGTCGGTCAGGAAGTGGCTGACCGTCAGGCCGACCGTATCCGCGCCGCTCGTACGCAGCCCCGTGCCCGGCGACGTGAACGACGGCGGCAGCCGCAGCGGCGTGTTGATCGGCGTCGGCGCGACGTTGGTCGTCATCGGCGTGCTGCTCTGCTGCGGCATCACGTGGAACCAGCCGAGCGTGACGACGTTGCTGCCGGCGCTCTGCGCGTGCGCCGCGAGCGGCGCCAGGGTGGCGGCGCCGGCCGCCGCGCAGAGAAGGGTCTTCTTCATCACGGCTTGTCTCCGCTTACTGGACGAACGCGCCGATCGTGAAATACGGCGTCGAACCCGCGTTGTCGAGGAAACCGAACACGCCACCCGTGAAGATGAACTTGCCGGTCGGCGACGTGCTGCCCGAACCCGTATGGATCGTCGTGACCGTGCCCGGCACCTTCTGCGTGTAGTCCAGGTCGAGCGCGGTCGCGAGCGAGGCCTGCGACGGCTGGAACGGATCGAGCAGCGTCGCCTGGTTGTTGATCAGCGCGGTGGTCCGGTAGTCGAACTGGCTGTCGACGCCGATGTACTCGCCGTTCTGCGAGCCGGCCGCGATGGCGGTCTGCGGTGCGAGGATCGAGATACTCGATTCGTCGTCGGCGGTCAGGCCCGGCACGCCGTTGCTGTCCGGCGTCGGGTTCGGGTTCGCGACACCCGTGCGCACGAGGATCGGCACCAGCTGGTTGCGCAGCTTGCCGACGATCATGAAGCCCTTGCCCTGCGGCGTCGCCGACAGCGTCGGCTTCAGCTGGCTCGCATAGTTGTTCGACTGGAACGCACCGCTGCCGTCGGCCGACTGCACGAAGTTCGTGCCCTGCTGCGTGCACGCGCCGCCGGCGAACTGGCCGGTCGAGTCGCACTTGGTCCAGGTGCCGTCCGCGTTGATCGTCACCTTCGCGTCGATCGACGCCGGCGCGAAGTTCTGCGACGGCACTTCGCCGAAGCCGACGTGGCTGTACGTGCCCGCGACCTTCGTGATGTCGGTTTCGATCGACGAGAAGCCGATGAACGGGTAGTACGGGAATTTCGTGTCGGGCACGGCAGCCTGGCCGAGCACGCCGCCGAACTGGATCTCCTTGCCGGGGATCGTGCCGCCCGCGACGCCGAAGCCGACGAAGATGCGCGCCGGACGCGACGCATCGAGGCTTGCGCCGTTCAGGCGGAACGCGCACTGGTTGAGTTTGTTGGTCGGCAGCAGCGTTTCCTGCGTGAGCGTGCCGCTGTCCACGGTGCCTGCGCGCGTCGGTGTGACGGTGCCGGTCGTTTGCGGCACCGGCGATTCGACATAGGTGACCTGCCAGGTCATCTTGGTCGTGTCGAGCTGGACCTTGGCCAGTTCGCCGCTGCCCGCACCGCCCGTAAACACGGTGCTGTAGTCGAGCGATGCCGGGCACAGCCGGTCTTCGACGAGCGGAGGCGGATTGTCGCCGCCACCGCCGCATGCGGAAAGAAGGGGGGCGGCAAGGGCCGCCGCCAGAATGAGGTTGCGCTTCATGTTGCTCCTCCGGATTTGTCTTGTCAGGCGGCCGGCTCCCTGTCGACCGCTTCTGTTGTTCGTGCCGTGCTGCCCGCGTCGTGCCGGACGCCGTCGTTTCGTGCCTTCCCTGCATCCCGCGGCGGCGAACCGCTCGCCGCCGCGTCCCCGCTCGTTACTTGCTGATCTGCGCGCCCACGCCGAAGTACGGTGCCGACGACGTGCTCGAGTTCGCCGACGTCGACGTGACGCCGCCGTTCACCGTGCCCTGGATCAGCGCCGCATACAGGCCGCCCGTCGCGATCACCACGCCCGATGCGGACGAGTAGGTCGCACCGCTCGCCGGCGTTGTCGTCGTGTTCAGCAGGCCCGGTGTTCCCTGGCCGTAGTCGAGCGTGAAGGCGTCTTCCTCGGCTTGCGTGGTCGGGTTGATGAACGACGCGTTGCTGCCGCGGATCAGTGCTGCCGTGTACTTGAAGTTCGAATCCGCGCCCGCGTAGCCGCCGTCGATCGCGCCCGACTGGATTGCGCTCGCCACGCCGAGCACCGCGATGCCCGATTCATCGTCGACCTGCGCGTCGGTATGCAGCGGCGGCGTGCCGAGATTCACATTGCCCGTGCGCACGACCACCGGAACGGTCGCGCCGTTCAACTGGCCGATCACCATGTGCGCGGTCGCCGACTTGCCGGTCGCGCCGACGATCGGCAGCGACGTCTGCGGCAGGATCTGCGGTGCCTTCGTGCTGTCGAGGTAGCCGCCCGCCGCGTTCACCGTCCACGGATTGCCGGTCGTCTGGCAGCCGCCGGCATTCGTCGACGTGCATGCGCCGTTCGCATCGAACGTCTCGCTCGAATTCGTGCCCTTGGTCGCGTAATTGCCCGACGGCACGAGGTGGTAGATCAGCGCGTTGTAGGTGCCCGGCAGCTTCGAGAGATCGGTCGTCGTGTTCGCAAAGCCGAGGAACGGATAGAAGTCGAAGTGGCGGTTCGGCACCTGGCCGACGTTCTGGATCACGCCCGGGACGATCGTCAGCCCGTCGTACTGCACCGTCGCGCCGGGGATGCCGCCGCCCGCGACACCCATGCCGACCAGCAGCATCGGCGGGTTCGCCTGGTTGAAGTCGGCGGCCGTCGAATAGGTCGAGCCGTTCGGTGCCGTGCCCGAACCCGGCGTGAGGACGAAGGCGCAGCGCGTCTGTTCCGCGGTCGGCAGCGTGCCGGTCGGCGGGTGGGCGACCTTGCCGGTGATCGTGGTGCCAGCGCGGCTCGGCGTGACCGTGCCGGTCACGAGCGGAATCGGCGATTCGAGCCACTTGAGCGTGTACGTCATCGCGACCGCGTCGATGTTGACGCTGACGATCTCGCCGCTACCGGCGCCGCCGAGGTACGTGCTCTTCACGATGTCGGCATCGGCCGGGCACAGCGCGCCGTTGACGGGCTGCGACGGCGGCGGCCCTTGCGTGCCGCAGCTCGATCCGGAACATTGGGGGGCGTCGATCGGCGCGGGCGAGCCGCCGTCTCCACCACCACAGGCAATCAGGAAAGGTGCGATGGCAAAGGCCGTTGCCACCCCCTTCGATAAGGCGTGCGACATGCCGCTGTCTCCAGTCGTTTAATTGTGCGAGCTAATGTCGCTGCCCGGATTTTTGCTGTCAATTGATGAACTCGTCTAAAAAAGGCGATTGAAACAAAAGGCGAGTCATGAATCCTTGCGGATTGGGGCTTTCAGTAAGAATTAAAACGGACGGAGGGTGGTAGAGTGCTGCTGAAGTGGGGCGGATGCCACGCGCGTTCGGCTCTCGCGGCCCTCCCGCGTATAACGGTAGTGTTTAAAGCGGCGGTATCCGGTTTATCCCTATTCGGGATTGACTGGAGAAAAAAGGGCGAAATTAATTAACGGCTAATCGCGCAACGGAAAGCTTGTAAATATTTGTAAATGCGTTATCCGGATTTTATATATTGCCTGATGCGGATAAATAAAAAGCCGGCCAGCGGCCGGCTTTGCATCGCGTGCAAGCGGGATCAGCGCTTGAGGCCCGTATCCTCGGCGGCACCGATGTTGAGGTTCATGCACTGGATCGCGGCGCCCGATGCACCCTTGCCCAGGTTATCGAGGCGCGCGACCGTGACGAACCGCTCTTCGTTGCCGAACACGAACAGGTCGACACGGTTCGTGTCGTTGTTCGCCTGCACGTCGAAGAAGCCGCTGTCGAGATTCGCATCCGCGTTGAACGGCGCGACACGCACGAACGGTTCGTCCGCGTAGTATTCGGCGAACACGCGCTGCACGTCCTGCGGCGTCGCGCGTTTCGCGAGCTGTTCAGGCGAGAAGTAGGTCGTCACGGCGAGGCCCTTCAGGAACGGCCCGACGATCGGCGTGAAGATCGGCGCGTGCGCGAGGCCCGTGTGTGCGGCCATTTCCGGCAGGTGCTTGTGTGCGAGTGCGAGCGCATACGGACGCGGGCTCGCGAGCTTGCCGCCCGGCGCCGCGTTTTCGTATTCGGCGATCATCGACTTGCCGCCGCCGCTGTAGCCGGTGATCGAGTAGCTGTGCGCGGCGAAGGTCGGCGCGACGATGCCCGCGTCGACGAGCGGACGCATCGCGAGCACGAAGGCCGATGCGTGGCAGCCCGGCACGGCGATGCGCTTCGACGTGCGAATCTTCTCGCGCTGTGCGCGGGTCAGTTCCGGCAGGCCGTACGCCCAGTCGTCGTTCGTGCGGAACGCGGTGCTCGCATCGATCAGCGTCGTGTTCGGGTTCTCGACCAGCGATGCCGATTCGCGCGACGCGACGTCCGGCAGGCACAGGAACGTGACGTCCGACGCGTTGATCAGGCGGCGGCGCTCATCGACATCCTTGCGCTTCGCTTCATCGATGCGCAGGATCTCGATGTCGTTGCGCGCCGACAGGTATTCGAAGATCTTGAGGCCGGTCGTACCTTCCTGGCCGTCGACAAAAACTTTGGTGCTCATTTCGCTCTCACTGAATGAAACGGGAGCCGCGGCGCCCTGAAACCGCCATTTTAAGACGTCATCCGGCGGGCCTGCACCGCACGGGGCGAAAAAAACGGCCCGCGGGCCGTCTTATGTCCCTTTGGCGCTCGCTGGCGCGGGCGTTCGGGCGTGTTCAGCCGCGGCCGGCGACCCAACGGGCGGTCGCTTCGGCAACGCGCCGGCCGAATGCCTTTCCGGTCTCGAGGTCGCCCGGCAGCGGGCCTTCGTCGGGCGTCGCATCCGCCGGCGACTGCGCGAGCAGGCCCGTCGAGCCACCCAGGTAGTTGATGTCGTTGCGCGTGGCCGCCTTCGAGTTGGCCGGCATCAGGCTCGTGCCGACCCACACCATCCCATGCTGCATCGACAGCGTGACGAAATATTGAATTGTCGAGAACTTGTCGCCGTTCATCGTCGCGGAGTTCGTGAAGCCTGCGGCGATCTTGTCCTTCCATTTCTGCGTGAACCACGCTTTCGACGTTGCATCGGCGAATTGCTTGAACTGCGCCGATGGTCCGCCCATGTAGGTCGGCGCGCCGAAGACGATCGCGTCCGCGGCGTCGAGCGCGGCCCAGCCCGCGTCGTCGACGTCGCCGACGGCGAGCAGGCGTACGGTCGCGCCGGCGTCCTGCGCGCCCGCGTGCACGGCCTCGGCCAGTTTCTGCGTGTGACCATAGCCGCTGTGATAGACGATGACGATGTTCGACATGAAGCGTTCTCCGGAAAGGAACGGAAACGGCGGCCGCAGCGGCGCGCCGCGTCACGCGTCGCCGGCGGGCGACGCGACGGATGCGGCGTGGCGCCGCGACCGGTGACGACGAGTCTAGCAAGCCGAAATGACGGGAAAGCGCGCGGGCGCGGAGTACGTCATTTCGCGGCAGGCAACCGCCGTGCGGCGGCGCGCGATGCCCGGCGCCCGACGCTCGTTACTGCCCGTAGTTGACCGTGAGTTGCGCGGTGCCGATCGTCAGCGTGCCGATCTCGTGCTCGAACATCGGGGCGGGGCGCCCTTGCGCGACGCGCAGGTCCGTACCTTTCAGCGCATAGACGGTGATCACGTAGCGGTGCGGCTTGCCGGGCGGCGGGCAGGGTCCGCCGTAGCCGTCGATCCCGAAGTCGTTGCGTGCCTCGCTCGCGCCGATGCGCCGCAGGAAGCCCGACGCGCTCGCATCGGCCGGCAGGCTCGTGACGCTCGCCGGGATGCCGGCGACGGCCCAGTGCCACCAGCCGTGCCCCGGTGCATCGGGATCGAAGATCGTGATCGCGTAGCTGCGCGTGCCGGGCGGTGGATTGCGCCAGCTCAGCTGCGGCGACCGGTTTTCGCCCTTGCAGTCGCCGCGGTCGAACACGTTCGCGGCGCCGACGCGCCCGCCGGGCGTCAGCTCGTTGCTCGACACGGTGAACGGGCCTTCAGCCCGCGCGGGCAGGGCGGCGAACGCCGCGCAAGCGGCGGCGCCGAGAAGGGCGGCGATGAACGGAGACGGACGACCCGGGGACGCAGGCGAAGTGATCCGGCGATCCACACGCATATGGCGCTTCTCCCGTCACGTGGGCCGGGCCGATGCTCCCGGCGTTGTTGGCGTTGTGCGTTGGCCGTGCAGCTGATGGCGGCGATGGATCAAGTCTAGCATTAGGGTTCGATGAGCGATGCATGCCGTGGCCCGCGATTCGGACCGACCCTGATGCGGATCGACCGACGAAAAAAAGCCGCTCGCGATCGGGCGAGCGGCTCTTTCAGCCAGGGTGCCGGCCTGCGTGCCGGCGCGGCGTCATTCCTTCGGGGCCGTTGCACCGCCGTGCGCGGCCGACCACTCGGCCGGCGCGTGCAGGAACTTCTCGACTTCGTCGAGCGTCTTGGTCTCGAAGTAGCCCGACGCCTTCGCGACGCGCAGCACGTCCCACCACGTCGCCAGCGCGTGCAGGTCGACGTCGATGTCCTTCAGGACCGACACGCTTTCCTTGAAGATGTTGTAGTGGAACAGCACGAAGCAGTGGTTCACCGTCGCGCCCGCGGTGCGCAGCGCGTTGACGAAGTTGATCTTGCTGCGGCTGTCGGTCGTCAGGTCTTCCACCAGCAGCACGCGCGAGCCTTCTTCCAGATGACCCTCGATCTGCGCGTTGCGGCCGAAACCCTTCGGCTTTTTGCGCACGTACTGCATCGGCACCATCATGCGGTCCGCGAGCCATGCCGCGAACGGGATGCCGGCCGTCTCGCCGCCCGCCACCGAGTCGATCTGCTCGAAGCCGACGTCGCGCATGATCGTCGTTTCCGCCATTTCCATCAGCGCACGGCGCACGCGCGGATACGAGATCAGCTTGCGGCAGTCGATGTAGACGGGGCTTGCCCAGCCGGACGTGAAGATGAACGGTTTTTCGGCGTTGAAGTGCACCGCCTGCACTTCGAGCAGGATTTTGGCGGTCGTATCCGAGATCGACTGACGATCGTAGCCTGTCATGGGCATTCCTTGGGTGATGAGCGAAGAGCGGGCGCGGGCCCGGTGGCGCAGCAAGGGGAACCTGCCCGAGGGGCCGGGGTGCGATCGGCGGGCCAATCGCATCGCTGCGCGCGTAGCCGGCTATTTTACCCGATTCAGGCCGGTTTTCGGCGGAATTCGCGCAGGTTCGGCGCGCGGCTCGCCACCGGCGAAACAAACGGGGCGCGAACGGCTCGATGTTGATACCGAGGATGCGGCGCCGCACCAACGGACGTCATTTAGGGGGTGTACACTAGGCGACCCTTAGAAATCGTTCAGGACTTTGTACTTTCTTCTTGCCACTACCCGCCAAGGTTCGATGGCGTGCCGACCCGGCGCGTCGCGTGCCGTCTCGCAGTCGACCATCCCCTCGATTCAAGCAGACACGGCTGAAGGTGCTGTGTACTGAACCGTCAAAATTTCGCATGTCTCTCGCAGGTCAATCATGGACGAACAACTGAAGCAGGCCGCTCTCGCTTATCACCTGAACCCGAAACCCGGCAAGATTTCGGTCACCCCGACCAAGCCGCTGTCGAACCAGCTCGATCTGTCGCTCGCGTATTCGCCGGGCGTCGCGGCTGCGTGCGAGGCGATCCACGCCGATCCGCTCGACGCACAGAAGTACACGTCGCGCGGCAACCTCGTCGGCGTGATCACGAACGGCACGGCTGTGCTCGGCCTCGGCAACATCGGCCCGCTCGCCGCGAAGCCGGTGATGGAAGGCAAGGGCTGCCTGTTCAAGAAATTCGCGGGCATCGACGTGTTCGACATCGAACTGTCGGAGTCCGACCCCGACAAGCTCGTCGAGGCGATCGCGATGCTCGAGCCGACGCTCGGCGGCATCAACCTCGAGGACATCAAGGCGCCGGAATGCTTCTACATCGAGCAGAAGCTGCGCGAGCGCATGAAGATCCCCGTTTTCCACGATGACCAGCACGGCACCGCGATCATCGCGTCGGCCGCGATCCTGAACGGCCTGAAGGTCGTCGGCAAGAAGCTGTCGGAAGTGAAGCTCGTGTGCTCGGGCGCCGGCGCGGCAGCGATCGCGTGCCTGGACCTGCTGGTGAACCTCGGCCTGACGAAGTCGAACATCCTCGTCGCCGATTCGAAGGGCGTGATCTACGAAGGGCGCGGCAACCTCGATCCGTCGAAGCAGCGCTATGCGGCGACCACCGACGCGCGCACGCTCGCCGACGCGATCGTCGGCGCGGACGTGTTCCTCGGCTGCTCGAGCGCGGGCGTGCTGAAGCAGGACATGGTCAAGACGATGGGCGAGCGCCCGCTGATCCTGGCGCTCGCGAACCCGGAACCGGAAATCCGCCCGGAAGACGCGAAGGCCGTGCGGCCGGACGCGATCGTCGCGACCGGCCGTTCGGACTACCCGAACCAGGTCAACAACGTGCTGTGCTTCCCGTTCATCTTCCGCGGCGCGCTCGACGTCGGCGCGACGACGATCACGGAAGAAATGAAGCTCGCGTGCGTGCGCGCGATCGCCGAGCTGGCCGAGGAAACCGACCAGAGCGAGGAAGTCGCGAAGGCGTATGAAGGCCATTCGCTCGAGTTCGGGCCGGAATACCTGATCCCGAAGCCATTCGACCCGCGCCTGATCATCAAGATCGCACCGGCCGTCGCGCAAGCCGCGATGGATTCGGGCGTCGCCACGCGTCCGATCCAGGACATGGACGCCTACCGCGAGCAGCTCGGCGCGACCGTCTACCGCACCGGCATGGTGATGCGTCCGGTGTTCGCGACCGCGAAGAAGAAGCAGGCGCGCATCGTGTTCGCCGAGGGCGAGGACGAGCGCGTGCTGCGCGCCGCGCAGTTCGTGCTGCAGGAAAAGATCGCGAAGCCGATCATCGTCGGCCGCCCGTCGGTCGTCGAGATGCGCCTCGTGAAAATCGGCTCGAAGCTGAAGGCCGGCGTCGATTTCGAGATCGTGAATCCGGAAGACGACACGCGCTACCACCGCTACTGGCAGGCGTACCACGAGATCGGCGCGCGTGACGGCGTCACGCCGGAAGTCGCGAAGGCCGCGCTGCGCAAGTTCAACACGCTGATCGGCGCGATGCTCGTGCACCTGGGCGATGCCGACGGCATGATCTGCGGGATGATCGACACGTACCACACGCACCTGAAGTTCATCGAGCAGGTGCTGGGCCGTGCGAAGGGCGCCGAGCACTACGCGGCGATGAACCTGCTGATGCTGCCGGGCCGCAACCTGTTCCTGTGCGACACGTACGTGAACGAACTGCCGAGCGCGGAACAGCTCGCCGACATGACGATCCAGGCGGCCGCCGAGATCGAGCGCTTCGGCATCGCGCCGAAGGCCGCGCTGCTGTCGAACTCGAACTTCGGCAGCGCGCCGTCGGCGTCGTCGCGCCGCATGGCCGAAGCCCGCAAGCTGATCAGCGAGCGTGCGCCGAACCTCGAGGTCGATGGCGAAATGCACGGCGACGCAGCGCTGTCGGAAGCGGTCCGCAAGGCCGCGTTCCCGGGCACGACGCTGTCGGGCGAAGCGAACCTGCTGATCATGCCGAACGTCGAAGCGGCGAACATCGCGTACAACCTGCTGAAGATGGTCGGCGGCGAAGGCGTGACGGTCGGCCCGTTCCTGCTCGGCGCGGCGAAGCCGGTCCACATCCTGACGCCCGCCGCGACCGTGCGCCGGATCATCAACATGACGGCAGTCGCCGCCGCGAACGCGAACACGAAGTAAGTTCGCGCCCGCGTGTGCCGCGCTTCATGCGCGGCGCAATGAAAAACGCCACGGAACCTGCGTTCCGTGGCGTTTTTTTTGAACCGCCGGCAGAGCGGGGGCGGGCGTCCGGACCGCGAACGCCCGCCGCGCGCCGTTACGCGACCTGCTGGTGCGACTGGCCGCCCGTCGGCGAACGCCACTGCGCGAGCAGCGTGCTCCACTTCTGGCGCACCGCGCGCAGGTTGTTCTCCTTCACATGGCCGTAGCCGCGAATGCCGTCCGGCAGCGCCGCGAGCTCGAGCGCGAGCGGGCGGTTGGCCGCGTTCAGCTTGGCCGACACTTCGCCGATCAGCGCTTCGTACTCGTCGATCAGCGCGCGCTCGGTGCGGCGCTCCTCGGTGCGGCCGAACGGATCGAGCCCCGTGCCGCGCAGGAACTTCGCCTTCGCGAGCAACCGGAACGCCGATAGCATCCACGGGCCGTACGCCTTCTTCACGAGATGGCCGTGTGCGTCCTTCTTTGCGAACAGCGGCGGCGCGAGGTGGAATTTCAGCTTCCAGTCGCCTTCGAATTGCGACGACAGACGCGCGAGGAATGCGGGATCGGACTGCAGCCGCGCGACCTCGTATTCGTCCTTGTACGCCATCAGCTTGAACAGGTTGCGCGCGACCGCTTCGGTCAGCGGTTCCTGCACGGCGTCGCCGTCCGCCATTGCGCGTTCGGCCGCTCGCACCTTGTCGACGAAGGCCGCATAGCGCGCTGCGTACGCGGCGTTCTGATACGCGGTGAGGAAATCCACACGCTTCGCGATCAGGGCATCCACCGCCTTCTTCGTGTGCAGCGCGATTACCGTCGCACCCTGCGCGGGGCGTGCGTCGCCCGCCGCTGCCTGCTGCACGCTGGCGAGGTCGTGTGCGGCGCGCCGGCCCCAGTCGAACGCCGCGCGGTTCTTCTCGACCGACACCGCGTTCAGCTCGATCGCGCGTTCGAGCGACGCGAGCGTAAGCGGCAGCCAGCCCTTCTGCCACGCGTAGCCGAGCACGAACGGATTCGTGTAGATCGCATCGCCGAGCAGTGCGACCGCGAAGCGGTTTGCATCGATGAAGTCGACGGCAACGCCTGCCGCCGCGCGGATGTCATTCTCGGCGGACAGGCCCGGGAACGCCCAGTTCGGGTTCTTGATGAACTCGGCCGTGGGCGTCTGCGCGCTGTTGACGACCACGCGCGTCGTGTCGTGCCGCATCCGCGACGTGCATTCGTCGCCGGCCGTGACGATCGCGTCGCAGCCGATCACGAGGTCGGCTTCGCCCATCGCGATCCGCGTCGCATGGATGTCGGTCGGCGTGTGCGAGATCTGCACGTGGCTCATCACGGCGCCGCCCTTCTGCGCGAGGCCCGTGACGTCGAGCACGGTCACGCCCTTGTTCTCCAGGTGCGCGGCCATGCCGAGCAGCGCGCCGATCGTGACGACGCCCGTGCCGCCGACGCCCGTGACGAGCACGCCGTATGCGCGGTCGATTTCCGGCAGCGTCGGCTCGGGAATCGGCGGCAGCGCACCGCCGTCGACCGACACGGCCTTCGGCTTCTTCAACTGGCCGCCTTCGACCGTCACGAAGCTCGGGCAGAAGCCCTTCACGCACGAGAAGTCCTTGTTGCAGCTCGACTGGTTGATCTGGCGCTTCGTGCCGAATTCGGTTTCGAGCGGCTCGACCGACAGGCAGTTCGATTTCACCGAGCAGTCGCCGCAACCCTCGCACACCGCGTCGTTGATCACGACGCGTTTGGCCGGATCCGGATACGTGCCGCGTTTGCGGCGACGACGCTTCTCGGTCGCGCAGGTCTGGTCGTAGATCAGAATCGTCGTGCCGGCGATCTCGCGCAGCTCGCGCTGCACGTCGTCGAGCTGGTCGCGGTGATGGATCGTCACGCCCGGCGCAAGCAGTGCCTTCTGGCTGTCGTACTTTTCGGGCTCGTCGGTGACGATCACGATCTTCTTCGCACCTTCGGACGCGAGCTGGTGTGTGATCTGCGGCACCGTCAGCACGCCGTCGACCGGCTGGCCGCCCGTCATCGCGACGGCGTCGTTGTAGAGGATCTTGTAGGTGATGTTCGCCTTCGACGAAATCGCCGCGCGCACCGCCAGCAGGCCCGAGTGGAAATAGGTGCCGTCGCCGAGGTTCGCGAACACGTGCTTCTCGTCCGTGAACGGCGCCTGGCCGATCCACGGCACGCCTTCGCCGCCCATCTGGCTGAAGGTGCTCGTGCTGCGGTCCATCCATACCGTCATGTAGTGGCAGCCGATCCCGGCGATCGCGCGCGAGCCTTCCGGCACGGTGGTCGACGTGTTGTGCGGGCAGCCCGAGCAGAACCACGGCTTGCGCTCGGTCTGCACATGCGGCTTCGCGAGCGCCATTTCCTTCGCGTTGATCACCGCGAGTCGCGCGGCGATGCGCGCGCGCACGTCCGACGGCAGCTCGAACTTTTCGAGGCGCGTCGCGATCGCCTTCGCGATGATCGCGGGCGACAGTTCATAGTGCGCGGGCAGCAGCCAGTTGCCCATCGGCACCGACCATTCGCCGCCTGCACCGTCCTTCTCGTCGAACTTGCCGAATACGCGCGGGCGCTGCGCATCGGGCCAGTTGTACAGCTCTTCCTTGATCGCGTATTCGAGGATCTGGCGCTTTTCCTCGACGACGAGGATTTCGTCGAGGCCGCGCGCGAACGCCTGCGCGCCCTGCGCTTCGAGCGGCCACACGCAGCCGACCTTGTACAGGCGGATGCCGATCCGCGCGCAGGTTTCGTCGTCGAGGCCGAGGTCGGTCAGCGCCTGGCGCACGTCGAGGTACGCCTTGCCTCCCGTCATGATCCCGAAGCGCGCATTCGGCGAGTCGATCTCGATCCGGTCGAGCTTGTTCGCGCGCACGTAGGCGAGCGCCGCGTACCACTTGTAGTCGAGCAGCCGTGCTTCCTGCACGAGCGGCGGGTCGGGCCAGCGGATGTTCAGGCCGCCTTCCGGCAGAATGAAGTCCGTCGGCAGCACGATCTCGGTGCGATGCGGGTCGATGTCGACCGACGCAGACGATTCGACCACGTCCGTCACGCACTTGAGCGCGACCCACAGGCCCGAATAGCGGCTCATCGCCCAGCCGTGCAGGCCGAAGTCGAGATATTCCTGCACGTTGGACGGGAACAGCACCGGCAGCCCGCACGCCTTGAAGATGTGTTCGGACTGGTGCGCGAGCGTCGACGATTTCGCCGCGTGGTCGTCGCCGGCGAGCACGAGCACGCCGCCGTGCGGCGACGAGCCGGCCGAGTTCGCGTGCTTGAAGACGTCGCCGGTACGGTCGACGCCCGGGCCCTTGCCGTACCACATGCCGAACACGCCGTCGTGCTTCGCGCCGGGGTACAGGTTCACCTGCTGCGAGCCCCACACGGCGGTGGCGGCGAGATCTTCGTTGAGACCGGGCTGGAAGACGATCTGGTGGGCCGCGAGGTGCTGCTTGGCTTTCCACAGCGAGAGGTCGAGGCCGCCGAGCGGCGAGCCGCGATAACCGGAGATGAAGCCGGCCGTGTTGAGGCCGGCGGCGCGGTCGCGTTCCTGCTGGAGCATCGGCAGGCGGACGAGCGCCTGGATGCCGCTCATGTACGCGCGGCCGCGTTCGAGCGTGTATTTGTCGTCAAGCGTGACGGACTTCAGCGCGGCTTCAAGCGACGCGCGTTGGCCTGCGTCTAGCGGGGCATTCATTGAACTGTCTCCTCCACCCAGTTTGGGATCACCAAAGCTTCAGTTGCTTCGACGTCTTGTGGACGTGTCGGCAGTGGCCGGCATATTGGCCGGTTTTAAGCGATGGTAGCACTGGGATAAACCCGTCGCTCACCGGCCGGCGCGCCGCGGCGCATCACTGAAATCGCGCTGGACGCTGAGTTACATCATGTAAAAGCCTGTAAAGCCGGTCCCATCTTCGTACAAATGCCGTTAATCTTGTCGGCCTGCCGGAGGTGCCCGGCCGCGTCGGCCCGTTTCGACGCAACCGGGGAGGCGCCGGCAGTCTTAAAGGAGGTGCAATGAACACACGTCATATCCAGAGTTTCCTGATCGTGTCCGCGGCGTTTTTCGCGATGACCGGCCCGGTGCACGCGCGAGGCGCGAGCGCACTGGCGGCAGCCGGCGCGCAGATGCGTCAGATCGCGCCGGCGCAGGACGCCGATGCACAGCCGGCGGCCGAGCGTGCCGTCGCGCTGAAGGCGAACGTGCGTTGATCCGCTCGCGCGGCCGCCGGGCCGCGCCGGAACGAGCGAAACGACAAAAGGGCGGGAATCGCAAGATTCCCGCCCTTTTTCGTTGTGCCGCCGATGTTCGCGGTCGCCCGGGCTGCTGGGCGCCACGCGGCCGTCTGCGTCAGGCCTTGTCCTGGACCACGCCGCGGCGGATCTGGTCGAGCTCGATCGATTCGAACAGCGCCTTGAAGTTGCCTTCGCCGAAGCCCTGGTTGCCCTTGCGCTGGATGATCTCGAAGAAGATCGGGCCGATCTGGTTCTCGGTGAAGATCTGCAGCAGCAGGTCGTCGCGGGCGCCGTCGATCAGGATCTTGCGCTTCTTCAGTTCGTCGAGCGATTCGCCGTGGTTCGGCACGCGGCGGTCGACCAGCTCGTAATACGTGTCGATCGTGTCGAGCAGCTTCACTTCCTTGCCGCGCAGCCCGTCGACCGCACCGTAGATGTCGTTCGTGCCGAGCGCGATGTGCTGGATGCCTTCGCCGTGATACGCGTCGAGGTATTCCTGGATCTGGCCGGCCGTGTCCGAGCCTTCCTCGTTGATCGGGATTCGGATCTTGCCGCACGGCGACGTCATCGCCTTCGACTTCACGCCCGTCACCTTGCCTTCGATGTCGAAGTAGCGCACTTCGCGGAAGTTGAACAGGCGTTCGTAGAACTCGGCCCATTCCTGCATGCGGCCACGATGCACGTTGTGCGTCAGGTGGTCGATGTAGGTGAGGCCGTGGCCCACCGGGTTCGGGTTCGCGCCGGGAATCGGCTCGAAGTCCACGTCATAAATGCTGATGTCGCCGATCGCACCCGGCTGCGCGCCATTCTTGCCGCGCCAGCGGTCGACGAAATAGATCAGCGAATCGCCGATGCCCTTGATCGCCGGGATGTTCAGCTCCATCGGCCCCGTCTTGTTGTCGAAGCCCCACGCGCCGAGTTCGAGCGCGTGCTTGTAGGCCTTCGCCGCATCCTGCACGCGGAACGCGATCGCGCAGATCGACGGGCCGTGCAGGCGCGCGAAGCGTTGTGCGAACGAATCGGGTTCGGCGTTGATGATGAAGTTGATATCGCCCTGACGGTAGACCGTCACGTCCTTGTGGCGATGGCGTGCGATCGCGGTGAAACCCATCCGTTCGAACAGTTGTCCGAGCGCTTTCGGATCCGGGGCCGTGTATTCGATGAATTCGAAACCGTCGGTGCCGACGGGATTGTCCCAGTTGGGGATCTGCATGCCATGTCTCCTGTGTGCTGTGCGATCGGCCGAAACGAGGTGGGGGCCGGCCGGTTTCAAGTCGAAGGTGACGCGTGCCGCGGTGCGTGCAACGCATCGGTCCATGCGACAGAGTGTAGCGGGCAGGGGGGAGCGTAAACTTGCGAACTTGATTGTCCGTGCCTACGATGACGCAATTTCCAGTCTCAAAGTAATCATTGGAGGGCAGAAAATGGCGCAAGCCGAATTGGATGCCATCGACCGGCGAATTCTCGCGATTCTTCAGGAGAACGGCCGCCTGTCGAACCAGGAGATCGCCGAGCGCGTGAACCTGTCGCCGAGCCCGTGCCTGCGGCGGATCCGGCGGCTCGAGGAGATTGGCGTGATCACCGGCTACGTCGCGCTGCTCGATCCGCAGAAGCTCGGGCTCGATCTGCTCGCCTATGTGAGCGTGCGGCTCGAGAAGCGCGGCGGCCTCGCGCCGGTCCGTGCCGACGAGACGTCCGCGCGCGCGGGCGCGACCCATGCGGAATTGTTCCGCGCGGCCGTGCAGGCTTGGCCGGAAGTGGTCGCATGCCATGCGATGACGGGCGACATGGATTATCTGCTGCGCGTGCAGGTCGAGGACATGGCACATTTCTCCCGCTTCGTGCAGGAGCACTTGCTGCACCATCCGTCGGTGATCGACGTGAAGACGAGCTTCTCGCTCGAATGCTTCAAGGAGACGACGGCGTTGCCGATCAGATCGGTGCGCTAGCGCGCTGCGCCGGAAAGGAGAAGGAGGGCCGGACGCCCGCGGGGCGGCCCGGTCGGCCGACGTTACGCTGTCAGCGCGGCGGGCATCAGCGATTCGATGAACTTCGACGTGCGGTGCGCCTGGCGCTTCAACGCATAGTCGAACACCGCGGCCTGTTCCTGCAGCATCTCGGCGAGGATCGTCGAGTGGTCGGCCGGCGGCAGCGACAGGTACGCATCGGCTTCGCCGTATGCGTACTCGATCCGCATCCCGGACTTCTTCGCGATATGCATCATCGTCGCGTTGCGCGACAGGCAATGCATGTACAGCATCGTCACGCGGGTGTTGCGGCTGCGGATCGCCGCGCGCTCGAACAGCTTCGAGCCGACACCGCGGCCGCGGGCGCTTTCGAGCACCGATACGCCAAACTCGGCCGTACGCTTGTCGCCGTCGGCGGGCAGGTACGCCAGGTGGCCAACGCCAATCAGTTCGAGCGTATGGTCGAACACGCCGAACACGGTGTCGCGGCCGAAGTCGATCGTACGGACATAGTTCTCGATCACGTGGTCGGGCACCATCTGGCCGAAGCGCAGCAGGCGGTCCTCTTCGTCGAGCGAGAGAAAGTGAGTGAGCATTCGCTCACGGTCTTTGGAAGCCAGTTCCCTGACGAGAACCGGCGCAGTACCGGCGTCGCCGACAGCCTCGGCACGGCGGTTGAATTGCGTGGTCATCGTGGGTTCCTCAGTGTGTAGCTGCACAAGCGACTTGTGCGATGCAGCAGCATTTTACCTGAGAGGATTGGGGAAAACCCGTATTTGACGTTCTTTGTGCCGAGGATGAATTCTAAATCCGCTTAGTTAATTCTCTATCTATTTGATTTATAACTGATTTAAAATTCATCACATGAAATGCGCGACGGCCTGTCGCAGTGTGCCCGCCGCGCAACGCATGCTGCTTCGCGGCAATCACGCGCGGGGCGACAGCCCGTGCTCCATCAGGTCGATCACCTGTTCGGCGAAGTCGCGGTAGCCGAGGCGGCCGCCCGGCTTGAGCCACGTGAACGTCCAGTTGATCATCCCGAACACCATCATCGTGACCGATGTCTGGTTTTCCTTCGAGATCTGGTCGGGATACGCGCGTGCGAGCTGGCGCGCGAATGCCGCGACGATGTCGCGCTGGCGGTCGAGCACGATTTCGCGCTGCGCATCCTCGAGATACTTCACGTCGTTGAGCAGCGCGACGTGGCGGCTGTGCGACGTCTCGTACTCGGCGAGGAACGCACGCACCAGTTCGGCGAACGCGTCGCGCTCGCCGAGACCGCGCCGCTGGCTCGCGCCTTCGACCTCGGCGATGATCAGCATCAACCGCTTCGTGTAGCGGTCGAGCAGGTCGAACAGGATCGCTTCCTTGCTTTCGTAATAGTGATAGAGACGTGCCTTCGACGTGCCGCTCGCGGTCGCGAGATCGGACATCGACGTGCTCGGGTAGCTCGTCTGCGCGAACTTTTCGGCGGCGAGATCGAGGATCTGCTCGCGCTGGGATTCGTGGTCGGGCGCTCGGGTACGGGCCATGGTCGAATGCGAAAGAGGTGGCGTTAGTGAGGCGCGGCAGCTGCGCGCATCTGCGTGGAAGAGAGGGCGGCCGGCGTGTCGTCCTGCAGCTCGAGCCGGCCGGATGCCGCGAGTTCGCGGCAGCGCCACCAGGCGATCGAGTCGCTGACGAACAGCCCGCCGCGGTCGGCGCCGGCCATGATGCCGCCGACGACGCGTCGCGCGGGCAGCCAGCTGGTTTCGGCGCGCGCGACGATCAGCGCGTCGAGGTCCGCGTACTGGCCGCTCTTGATCGTATTGCTGACCCAGTAGCGCAACTCGGCATTCAGGTGTTTCGCTTCCTGCCATTCGAGTGCGAGGCGGCCGATGCGCAGCACCGAGATCGGCGCGGCCACCGGCCGTTTGCGGGCGAGCGCCGCCGGCGAGAACATCCCGGTCGAACATGCCTGGTCGGTGCGGGTCAGCGCCGCGCGCTGCGGCGCGTCGAGGTCGGCGGCCGACAGCCGCACCTCGTTCAGGCGCTGCGGCACGTTGCGCAGATGATAGGCGACGCGACGCAGCAGCAGCTTGTCGCCGACGCTCGGCGCATGCCAGACGACCACCTGGCCGGTGTCCATCGCGAGCTGGTCGAGCCGTGCGAACTCGCCCTCGATTTCCGCGTTCCAGTCGGGAATCTGATCGCCGAGCACGCGCTGCCAGAAGGCGGCGCGCGTGTCGGGCGTCTCGTCGGCGTCTTTCAGCGGCCCGACTGCGAGATCGTCGAGCAATCCGACGACGCGTTCGTCGCGTCCGGCTTGCGCGAGCGCCTCGCGCAGCGACGCGGCGGCGGTGCCGCCCTGAATCACGTGAATGGTACTCATCGGCCTGTCATCAACAAAAGAAAACCGCCGACGGGCGGACGTTGCGACGTCCAGCCGGCCGGCGGCCCCTAGTGTAAGCGAGATGTGTGACGACGAGAAACCGGACCGGCGTGCCGATCCGACGCCGCTCAACGCTCGTCGAAGCTCACGACGACCTTGTCGCTGATCGGGTGGCACTGGCACGTGAGCACGAAGCCGTCCTTTACTTCCTGTTCCTCGAGTGTGTAGTTCTTCTCCATCCGGACTTCGCCCTCGATCACCTTTGCGCGACACGTGCAGCACACGCCGCCCTTGCACGCGTACGGCAGCGCGAGGCCCGCGCGCAGGCCGACGTCGAGCAGGCTCACGCCTTCGTACGGCAGGCGCAGCTTGCGCTTCTTGCCGTCCAGCACGATTTCGAGGTCGGCGGCCGGCGTCTGCTCGGTAATCTCGACGACCGGTGCGCCGGCCTGCGGCAGCGGCGTGCCGAAGCGCTCGACGTGCACCTTCGCCGGCGGCACGCCGGCGGCCTTCAGCGCGGCTTCGGCCGCATCCATCATCGGCGCCGGGCCGCAGATGAACGCTTCGTCGATTGCGTCGGCCGGCGTCAGCGTGGCGAGGAATTCCGCGCATTTCGCCTGGTCGAGCACCCCGTTGAACAGCTCGACGTCCTGCTGGTCGTCCGACAGCACGTGATACAGGACGAAGCGGTTCATGTAGCGGTTCTTCAGGTCCTCGAGTTCTTCGGCGAACATGATCGCGTCGACGCTGCGGTTGCCGTAGATCAGCGTGAACGTGCTGCGCGGTTCGAGTTCGAGGGTCGTCTTCACGATCGCGAGCACCGGCGTGATGCCCGACCCGCCGGAAAACGCGACGTACTGCTTGCCGTGATCGGCGTTCAGGTGTGTGAAGAAACGACCGTCCGGCGTCATCACGTCGATCGTGTGGCCGGGCTTCAGCGTGTCGAACGCGAAATTCGAGAAGCGGCCGCCGCGCACGCGCTTGATGCCGATGCGCAGCTCGCCGTCGCGGTCGTAGTCGGTCGTGCCGACGCAGATCGAGTACGACCGGCGCGTTTCCTCGCCGTCGATATGGGTCTTCAGCGTGACGAACTGGCCCTGCGTGAAGCGGTACGCGTCGCGCAGCTCGGGTGGCACGTCGAAGGAGACGGTAACGGCGTCGACGGTCTCGGGCCGCACGTCGCGGATACGCAGCGGATGAAATTGCGGGGTCGCCATATTCAGTAGGGTTTGAAGTAGTCGAAGGGTTCGCGGCAGTCGACGCAGCGATACAGCGCCTTGCAGGCCGTGGATGCGAATTGCGCGAGACGCTCGGTGCGGGCCGAGCCGCAGCGCGGGCAAACGGGCGCCGCGACGGGCCGCGGCACGAAGCGCACGACGTTTTCCCGTGGCGCGGCGCTGCCGCACTGGCCGACGGGCGGCGCGATGCCGTACGCACGCAGCTTGTCGCGCGCTTCCTGTGTGATCCAGTCGGTCGTCCACGCGGGGGCGAGCACCGTCTCGATCCGGTGCGGCGGCAGGTCGGCGGCCTGCATCGCTGCGGCGATGTCCTCGGCGATCTGCGACATGGCCGGGCAGCCGGAGTAGGTCGGCGTGATCACGACTTCGAGCAGGCCGTCGTCCGCGCGACGCACGTCGCGCAGGATGCCGAGCTCGCGGATCGACACGACCGGGATTTCTGGATCGGGTACCGCTTCGAGAACGTCCCACGCGCGCGCAAGCAACGGATCGTTGCGGTGCGCGGCGGGCGCGGCATCGGCGGGGGCGGCGGTCGGGACGGACATCGTCGGGCTCCGTTGGGTCGGCCGGTTACCAGGTTGCGCCGGGATGCTGGCGCGCGAGGCTCTGCATTTCCGCGAGCAGGTAGCCCATGTGCTCCGAGTGCTCGCCCTGCTTGCCGGTCGTTATGTGCTGAACGGGTGCCGGCAGGGTGAGCGTCGCCTCCGCGAGCGCATCGTCCACGTCCGCGCGCCATGCGGCTTCGAGCGCGGCCGGTGCCGGGCCGATGCCCGGTGCGGCGACCGCGTCGTCGATCGTGTCGGCCGCGAAGAATTCGCGCGTGTACGGAATCAGGTAGTCGAGCGCGGCCTGCGCGCGGCGGTGCGATTCGTCGGTGCCGTCGCCGAGGCGCACCAGCCATTCGCGCGCATGTTGCACGTGATAGCGGGTTTCCTTCACCGATTTCGCGGCGATCGCTGCGAGTTGTGCGTCCGTCGACGTTTCGAGCGCGGTCCACACGTGCAGCATCAGCGTCGCGTAGAGGAAGTTGCGCACGATCGTCACCGCGTAGTCCTTGTCGGCGTGTGCGGTGCCGGCGATCGGGCCGTAGTGCGGCAGCTCGGCGAGCGTGAAGTTCGCGAACTCGCGCTCGGTGCGGAAGTAGGCGTAATCGTCTTCCGTCTTCGTCGCGCCGTTGAGCTGGCGCTCGAGTTCGGCTGCGTGCGTGTACAGCATGCGTGCCTGGCCGATGAGGTCGAGGCTCATGTTGGTGAGCGCGATGTCTTCCTCGAGGACGGGGCCGTGGCCGCACCATTCGGCGTTGCGCTGACCGAGGATCAGCGCGTTGTCCGCAAGGCGCAGCACGTAGGAGAGGTGTTCGGGCGTGATCGTCATGGCGCGGCGTTACATGTGGTTGACTTCGTCGGGCAGCGTATAGAACGTCGGGTGACGGTAGATCTTGTCGCCCGCCGGTTCGAACAGCTCGGCCTTTTCGGCCGGATCCGACGCGGTGATCGCCGACGACGGCACCACCCAGATGCTCACGCCTTCCTGGCGGCGCGTATAGACGTCGCGCGCCATGCGCAGCGCCATCGACGAGTCGGCCGCGTGCAGGCTGCCGCAATGCTTGTGGTCGAGGCCCTGCTTGCTGCGCACGAACACTTCCCAGATCGGCCATTCCTTGTTCATCACTCTCTCCTGAATCCTGTATTCGATGGTTGCCGCTCAGGCGGCGTGCTGTTCGGCACGGGCGCGGCGCTTCGCTTCGTGTGCGAGTGCAGCCTCGCGTACCCATGCGCCGTCGTCGTGGGCCTTCACGCGGGTCGCGAGGCGTTCCTTGTTGCACGGGCCGTCGCCGTTGACAACGCGCCAGAATTCATCCCAGTCGATCGTGCCGTAGTCGTGGTGGCCGCGTGCTTCGTTCCATTTCAGGTCCGGGTCGGGCAGCGTCACGCCGAGCACCTTCGCCTGGTCGACCGTCGCATCGACGAATTTCTGCCGCAGGTCGTCGTTCGAGATCCGCTTGATGCCCCATTTCGCGGACTGGCTGCTGTGGACCGAATCGGCGTCGCTCGGGCCGAACATCATCAGCACCGGCCACCACCAGCGGTTCACCGCCTGCTGGACCATCGCGCGTTGCGCGTCGGTGCCCTTCATCATCGACAGCAGCGCGTCGAAACCCTGGCGCTGGTGGAACGACTCTTCCTTGCACACGCGGATCATCGCGCGCGCATACGGCCCGTACGTGCAGCGGCACAGCGGGATCTGGTTCATGATCGCGGCGCCGTCGACGAGCCAGCCGATCACACCGACGTCGGCCCAGGTCGGCGTCGGGTAATTGAAGATGCTCGAGTATTTCGCCTTGCCGGCGTGCAGGGCGTCGATCAGCGAATCGCGCGAGACGCCGAGCGTTTCGGCTGCGCTATATAGATAGAGGCCGTGGCCGGCTTCGTCCTGGACCTTCGCGAGCAGGATCGCCTTGCGCTTCAGGCTCGGCGCGCGCGAGATCCAGTTGCCTTCCGGCAGCATGCCGACGACTTCCGAGTGCGCGTGCTGCGAGATCTGGCGGACCAGCGTCTTGCGATAGGCGTCGGGCATCCAGTCCTGCGGTTCGATCTTGCCGTCCGCGGCCATGACCGCGTCGAACCGCGCTTGCTCGGGCGACTCGGCTGCGGCGTCGAGCGGCGCGACGTTGCCGGGGATGTCGAGGGATTGCGTGTACATGGCGGAGGTTCTCGTCCGGTTGAATGTGTGCGAAGTATAAACCAACCGACCGGTCGGTTAATAAATTTCTTGCGGATTTGCAGCGAGACTCGGGTAAACGAGGGGCGTCGGGGTGCGATCGCCCGGGGCGGAATGCGGTCCGGCGCGTGAGAGGAGCGCCTTCTACGGCACAATGCCCGCTTTCCGATGAGGATTTCGCCGATGTCATTTCGAAGCAGTTTCGTCGCGACCGTGCTGGGCGCGTCCGTGTTCCTGTCGCCGGTCGCGGTCGCGGTCGCGGCCTCGGCCTCGCCGGCCGGGTGGGTCGCCGCATGGGCGACGGCGTTGCAGCCGATTCCCGATCTGGCTGCGCCGCCGCCGCTCTATCGCGCGCCCGACGTGGCCGGACGGACCGTCCGGCAGATCGTCTACCCGACAGTATCGGGACATGCCGCGCGGATTCGTGTCAGCAATGCATACGGTCGCGCGCCGCTGGTGATCGAGGCGGCCGGCTTGGCGCGCGCGGGCGACGGCGCGGCGCTTGCCGGCGGGACGAGCGCTGCCGTGCGTTTCGGCGGCAAGGCGTCGGTGACGCTCGCGCCGGGTCAGGAGCTCGAAAGCGACCCGGTGGCGATCGACGTGACGGCCGGGCGGCCGTATGCGGTCAGCCTGAGGATGGGCGCGAACCAGCGAATGACGGTGTGGCACCGTGTGTCGAACCAGCTCAATTACGTGTCGGCGCCGGGTGATCACGTGAACGACCCGGGCGCAGATGCGTTCCGCACGCGCTTTACCCAGTATGCGTGGGTGACCGAATTGGCCATCGAGACCGGTGTCGCGCGGGCGAGTGTCGCGGCGATCGGCGATTCGATCACCGACGGGCTGCGCTCCAGCCTGAATCGCAACCATCGCTGGCCGGATGCGCTCGCGCGCCGGCTGAGCGCGACAGGTTCGGATTCGGTCGGCGTGGTGAATCTCGGGATCAGCGGCAACCGGCTGCTCAGCGATTCGGCGTGCTACGGCACGTCGCTGGCGTCGCGGTTCGAGCGCGATGCGCTGTCGCGCTCGGGGGTGAAGGCGGCGATCGTGCTGATCGGCATCAACGACATCAACTTTGCCGCGATGCCGCCGCGTGCGGGGCTCGACTGCGACAGCCCGCATACGCAGGTCACGGCCGCATCGTTGATCGACGGCTATCGGCGATTGATCGAGGCGGCGCACCGCCAAGGGGTGAAGGTCTTCGGTGCGACGCTCACGCCGGCGGCGTTGCCGGCCGGGCGCGAGTCGATCCGGCTCGAGGTGAACCGGTGGATCCGGAGCGGCGGCGGGTTCGACGGCGTGGTCGACTTCGACGCGGTGCTGCGCGATCCCGCGCGCCCGAGTGTGCTGCAGCGCCGGTACGACAGCGGCGACGGCATTCACCCGAGCGACGCCGGCTACACGGCGATGGCCGAGGCGGTGCCGGTGGAGCGGCTGCAGGCCATGGTCGGTAGCAAGTGACATCGCCATATATATAGCGCGACGGCCCGCCGGCTGCTTCAGGATCGCCGGCGGCGCGTAGTCCATCGAGCTCCAAGCCCCCGTGCGCGGCAGCGCACGGGGGCTTTTTCAAAATATTTTCACAAAGGGGGTTGCGGAGACGGGGTGGGGTGCTTAGAATCACGCCTCTTTCGCGCTAACGGAAACGCAGCGCGGGAGAAGAAGGGAAGCGGTGCGGTTGAGGGCGGGTTGTAGAGCCCCGGCGCACACGGAGTTGAACCCAGCCGTCGCAACGAAGCAGTTAAAAAAGTTGTTGACGAACTGAGAAACACGGTTCATAATCTCGCTTCTCTGCTGCTGAAAACGCGGCGCTGCTGAGAAACACGAAGTTTCTCGCAGAAATGCTCTTTAAAAATTAACAGCCGATAAGTGTGGGCGCTTGATGGCCGCGAGCTGATCCTCGGATCAGATAGCGAAAGTATCAAGAGTCTCACACTAAAGTAAGTCAGGTTTATGAAGTGATTCATATACCTGTCA
>NZ_QTPW01000021.1:0-129811 GCF_003857965.1 Burkholderia sp. Bp9031 | reverse complement strand
TGGTTGTTCACGAGGATCTCGCCCTGCTGGAACGGCTCGAGGCCGTTGACGGTCTTGATCAGCGTCGACTTGCCCGAGCCCGACGGACCGCACACGACGACCACCTCGCCTTTCTTGACCTCGGTCGTGCAATCGGCGAGGACCTGAAACTGGCCGTACCACTTGGAAACGTTCTTGATGGAAATCATCTTGTGACCTTTTTCTGGAGACCTTTGACGAGGGCAGACGCCACCGAGCAAACCACGAAATAGCATGCACCCGCGAACAGGACCATCTCGACGGTCGTGCCGTCGCGATCGCCAATGTTGGCGGCCGTGCGGAAGAAGTCCGCGAGACTGATCACGTACACGAGCGACGTATCCTGGAACAGGACGATCGCCTGCGTGAGCAAGAGCGGCACCATCGCGCGGAACGCCTGCGGCAGGATCACGAGGCGCATGGCCTGCGCGTAGTTCATGCCGAGCGCGAACGCGGCGTTCACCTGCCCGCGCGGCACCGCCTGGATGCCGGCACGGATGATCTCGGAATAATACGCGGCTTCGAACAGCGAGAACGCGACCATCGCCGATGCCAGCCGGATGTCGATCGTCGGCGACAGCCCGAGCACGCCCTGCAGCACCTGCGGCACGATCAGGAAGAACCACAGCAGCACCATCACGAGCGGGATCGAGCGGAACACCGTCACGTACGCTTTCGCGAACCACGCGAGCGGCTTCACGCCCGACAGCCGCAGCAGCGCCAGCAGCGTGCCCCAGACGATGCCGACGACGATCGCGATCAGCGTGATCTTGAACGTGACGATCGCGCCGGACCACAGCGTCGGTATCGCGCCGGGAATACTACTCCAGTCGAACTGATGCATCACTTGCCTCCGATGTAGCCGGGCAGCCGCGTGCGGCCTTCGATCCAGCGCATGAACGCCATCACGACGAGGTTGATGATCACGTACGCGAGCGTGACCGCGATGAACGACTCGTAGGTCTGCGCGGTGTAGTCGACGAGCTGGCGCGCCTGCGCGGACAGGTCGAGCAGGCCGATCGTCGACGCGACCGCCGAGTTCTTGAAAATGTTCAGGAACTCGGACGTGAGCGGCGGCACGATGATCCGGTACGCAACCGGCAGCAGCACGTAGCGGTACGTCTGCCATTGCGTGAAGCCCATCGCGAGGCCGGCCGCGCGCTGGCCCTTCGGCAGCGCGTTGATCCCCGAGCGCACCTGTTCGCACACGCGCGCGCCCGTGAACAGGCCGAGACAGATGATCGACGCGGTGAAGAACTGCGTGGTCGGCGGCAACTGCTTGATCCAGGTGCCGATCGACGCGGGCAACAGTTCGGGTATCACGAGATACCAGACGAAGAACTGCACGATCAACGGAATGTTCCGGAAGATCGACACGTAGACGGTACCGATCGCGGACAGCCATTTGTTCGGCACCGTGCGCAGCACGCCGAACAGCGAACCGACGATCAGCGCGATGACCCAGGCGACGAGCGACACTTCGATCGTCACCCAGAAGCCGGACATCAGCCATCCGAAATAAGTCGTCGGCTCGCCGGTCGAGACGGGGCTCAGGAAGATGCCCCAGTTCCAGTGGTAAGACATGGGCAAGACTCCAGCAAAAAGAAACGGAAGAAGCGTGGCCTCTTCCGTTTCAGTAGCGTCATTTCTGCATCAACGGCCGCGTGGTCAGTCGAGCGCCTTGTCGTTCGGGTTCGCGTACAGCTTCTTCATCGAATCGGACAGCGGGAAGTTCAGGTTCAGCCCCTTCGGCGGGATCGGGTTCTCGAACCACTTCGCGTAGATCTTCGCGGCTTCGCCCGACTTCTCGACTTGCGAGATCGCGTCGTCGACAACCTTCTTGAAGTCCGCATCGCCCTTGCGCATCATGCAGCCGTACGCCTCTTCCGATTGCGGCGTGCCGACGATCACCCACTCGCCCGGCTGCTTCGCCTTCGCGCGCTCGCCCGCGAGCAGCGCGTCGTCCATCATGAACGCGGCCGCGCGGCCCGACTCGAGCGTGTTGAACGAGTCGCCGTGATCCTTCGCGCTGATGATGTTCATGCCCATCTGCTTCTCGTTGTTCATCTTGCGCAGCAGGCGCTCGGACGTCGTGCCGGCGGTGGTCACGACCGTCTTGCCCTTCAGGTCCGCGAAGTCCTTCACGCCCGAATCCTTCTTCGTCATCAGGCGCGTGCCGATCACGAAGATCGTGTCGGAGAACGCGGCCTGCTGCTGACGCTCGAGGTTGTTGGTCGTCGAGCCGCACTCGATGTCGACCGTGCCGTTCTGCACGAGCGGGATGCGGTTCTGCGACGTGACCGGGATGTTCTTGACCTGCAGGTTCGGCAGGTTCAGCTTCTTCTTCACCGCGTCCACGACCTTCATCTGGAATTCGCGCGAATAGCCGACGACCTGCTGGTTCTGGTCATAGTAAGAGAACGGGATCGACGATTCGCGGTGGCCCAGCGCGATCACGCCCGTGTCCTTGATCTTCTTCAGCGTGCCGGTCTCCTGTGCATGCGCGCCGCTCGCGAACGCGCACAGCGCCGCGACCATCAGGACTGCCTTGTGGTATTTCATTTTGGTCATCTCCTTGGCTAAAACCCGAGCCAGTGTATCAAAGTAATATTTTTGAAAGAACTGGTTGTTTACCGCACTACGAATCGTCCTGTGCGAAGCCGTCCTCCCGGCTTCGGGCGCGCTCGCGGCGCCTGAATGCGCGCACGGGCGGTGCCGGATTCGGCACCGCCCGTGCAGGCTCATGCACGCAATCGGGTGGATTGCGTCATGCTTCGATCGTAGTCAACCGATCGCCGATCGGCAATGACTGATCAGGGGTACAGGCCGCGCATTTCGCGCGCCATCAGGATGCGCTTGCACGCGACGATGAACGCCGCCGTACGCACCGATACCTTGTGCTCTTCCGCGACCGCCCACACGCCGGCGAACGCTTCACGCATCACGCGCTCGAGACGGTGGTTGATCTCGTCTTCCGTCCAGAAGAAGCTCGAGAAGTCCTGCACCCACTCGAAGTACGACACGGTCACGCCGCCCGCGTTCGCGATCACGTCGGGGATCACGAGCACGCCGTTCGCGCTCAGGATGTCGTCGGCCGCCGTCGTCGTCGGGCCGTTCGCGCCTTCGACGATGATCTTCGTGCGGATCTTCGCTGCGTTCTTCTCGGTGATCTGGTTTTCCAGTGCCGCCGGGATCAGGATGTCGGTTTCGACCGTCCAGAACTCGTCGTTCGGCATCGGCTCCGCGCCTTCGAAGCCCGCGACGCCGCCCGTGCGTGCCACGTGGTCGAGCAGCTTGTTCGAATCGAGGCCGGCCGGCTGGTAGATCGTGCCCGTGTGATCCTGCACCGCGATCACCTTCGAACCCGCTTCCTGGAACAGCTTCGCCGCGATGCCGCCGACGTTGCCGAAGCCCTGCACCGCGATGCGCGCGCCTTCGATTTCCAGGCCCTTCTTCTTCGCCGCTTCGCAGCCGACGACGAACACGCCGCGGCCCGTCGCTTCCTTGCGGCCGAGCGAACCGCCGAGCGAGATCGGCTTGCCGGTCACGACGCCGGTCGACGTCTGGCCCTGGTTCATCGAGTACGTGTCCATCATCCACGCCATCACCTGTTCGTTGGTGTTGACGTCCGGTGCCGGAATGTCGGTGTTCGGTCCGATGATGATGCCGATTTCGCTGGTGTAGCGACGCGTCACGCGCTCGAGCTCACCGCGCGACAGCTTGCGCGGGTCGACGCGGATGCCGCCCTTCGCACCGCCGTACGGCACGTTCACGGCCGCGTTCTTCACCGACATCCATGCGGACAGCGCCATCACTTCCGACAGCGTCACGTCCTGGTGGTAACGCACGCCGCCCTTGCCCGGACCGCGCGACACGTTGTGCTGCACGCGATAGCCTTCGAAGTGCGCGACGGTACCGTTGTCGAGCTCGATGGGCACGTCGACGATCAGGATGCGCTTCGGACGCTTCAGCGTTTCCAGCCAGCGCGACAGCGAACCGAGGTACGGTGCGACGCGATCGACCTGCTGAAGGTAGTTGCCCCACGGGCCGAGATCGTCGGCGTGAAGGTAGGACGGGATGGACTGCAGTTGCGAAGACATGGACACTCCAACGTTCAACGGATTGCGCACATTGTCGAAAAACCCGTTTTTTTTATCCAATGCCGTTTGCTTATTCGATTATGCGTTTCTTGCATGATCGGGATTTTTGGCAAATCCGCGGTCGATTTGCGCAAGAACGCGCGCGATCGGTCGTGCATCGCGTCCGCGAAGAATCGTCGGGAAATGCGCCGGATGCCCGCGGGACAGCCGTCCGACAGGCACCACAAGCTCGCTGTCAGCCGCGCGCACGCACGCACGCGCGGCCGCGCTCGTCAGCTCGTCAATCGGCCGCTTCGCGCAATTCGTCGCGCACGACGTCCCACAGCGCGCGCACGAGCTTCTGGCGCGGGTCGTCGCCCTGCAGCGCGAGCTTGTCGCAATACAGGCGGATCTCCATCGTCAGCGTGAACGGATGCGTGCCGCTGCGCGCGGAACGGTCGAGCCGGATCAGGCGGCCGCTCGCCACCGCGTCCTCGACCGCGCTGTGCGGCAGGAATGCGACGCCGTGCCCCGCGAGCGCCATCGCCTTCAGCCCTTCGGCCATATCGGTTTCGTACACGCGATCGAGGAACAGCCGCGTCGGTGCGTTCGCAACGATGACTTCGGTCATCCGGCCGAGATACGCGTTCGGCGTATACGACAGGTACGGCACGCGGGCATCGGCCGTGCCCGGCAGCATGTAGCGCGGCCGGCCCGCGCGACCGGGCGCCGAGAACGCGCTGATCGGCTCGCTGCCGAGGACCAGCATGTCGTAGCGGGCCGGGTCGAGCGCGACCGGGTGGCTCGGGTGGTGATAGCCCATCACGAGGTCGCACCCGCCCTCGACCAGCGACAGCACGGCATCGTGCACGTTCAGCGCGCGCAGCCGCGTATGGACCTGCCCCATCTTCGCCTCGATCCGCTGCAGCCAGCGCGGGAAATACGTGAGCGACAGCGTGTGCGGCACCGCGAACTCGATGGTCGGCACCGGCGCGCCGACGTGGCCGCGCAGCAGCGTGCGCGCCTCGTGCGCCTGCGACAGCATCGTCAGCGCCTGCTCGTAGAAGATCTGGCCGGCCTGCGTGAGCCGTGTCGGATAGACCGAACGGTCGATCAGTTCGGTCGCGAGCCACGCCTCGAGCGCCTGGATGCGCCGCGAGAACGCGGGCTGCGACACGTGCCGCAGTTCGGCGGACCGGCTAAAGCTGCGCGTTTCCGCGAGCGAGACGAAGTCTTCGAGCCATTTCAGTTCCATGCAGGCGGGCGCGGCGGGCGGCGGTCGGGAAGAAGCCTGCATTCTACCGGCGGGCGGGCCCGGCCGGCGGCGTGGCAGGCAGCCGGGCGAGCCGGCGCGGGCGCCCGCCGGCAGGCCATTGCCGCGCCGCCCGGGCGCCGGTTGCACGCCGATCGCCCGCGGCGGCCGGACCGGTTCGGCCGGGATCGACCCGCGCCAATGGTAAAATGCCAGATTCTTCTCCCCCTCGTTGCCCCGGCTCCACGGCCCGCCCGATCATGTCCGACACTCGTCCCGATACGCTTTTCGCCCTCACCGCGCTCTCGCCCATCGATGGCCGCTACGCCAGCAAGACCGAAGCGCTGCGCGACTGGCTCTCCGAAGCCGCCTTCATGCGCCACCGCGTCACCGTCGAGGTGCACTGGCTGATCGCGCTGTCGCGCGCCGGCTTCGCGGAAGTCCCGCGCTTCTCCGATGCGTCCGAACAATTCCTGCTGCAGCTCGCCGAGCGCTTCACCGCGCACGACGCCGCGCGCATCAAGGAAATCGAGCGCGTGACGAACCACGACGTGAAAGCCGTCGAATACTGGCTGAAGGAATCGGTGAAGGGCCAGGCCGAACTCGAGAAGGCCAGCGAATTCATCCACTTCGCGTGCACCTCCGAAGACATCAACAACACGTCGCACGGGATGATGCTCGCCGGTGCGCGCGAACACGTGATCCTGCCGGCGCTGCGCACGGTCTACCAGCGCCTCGTCGCACTCGCGCACGCGCACGCCGAGCAGCCGATGCTGTCGCGCACGCACGGCCAGCCGGCCAGCCCGACGACGCTCGGCAAGGAGCTGGCGAACGTCGCCGCGCGCCTCGCGCGCGCGATCGCACGCATCGAGAAGGTCGAGATCCTCGGCAAGATGAACGGTGCGGTCGGCAACTTCAACGCGCATCTCTCCGCCTATCCGGAATTCGACTGGGAAGCGTTCTCGCGCGACGTGATCGAGAACCGCCTGAAGCTGACGTTCAACCCGTACACGATCCAGATCGAGCCGCACGACTACATGGCCGAGCTGTTCGACGCGGTCGCCCGCGCGAACACGATCCTGCTCGATCTCGACCGCGACGTGTGGGGCTACATCTCGGTCGGCTACTTCAAGCAGAAGACGAAGGCCGGCGAGATCGGCTCGTCGACGATGCCGCACAAGGTCAACCCGATCGACTTCGAGAACTCGGAAGGCAACCTCGGCCTCGCGAACGCGACGCTGCGCCACCTCGCCGACAAGCTGCCGGTGTCGCGCTGGCAGCGCGACCTGACCGACTCGACGGTGCTGCGCAACATGGGCGTCGCGCTCGGCTACTCGCTGCTCGCGTACGACTCGCTGATCCGCGGCCTCGACAAGCTCGAAGTGAACCCGCAGCGCCTGAACGAAGATCTCGACAACTGCTGGGAAGTGCTCGCGGAGCCGGTGCAGACGGTGATGCGCCGCTACGGTATCGAGAACCCGTACGAGCAGCTGAAGGAACTGACGCGCGGCAAGGGCATCACGCGCGAAGCGCTGCAGGAATTCGTCGGCACGCTGGCGATCCCGCAGGACGCGAAGGACCGCCTGCTCGCGATGACGCCTGCGTCGTACATCGGCAAGGCGGTCGAACTCGCGAAGCGGATCGCGTAAGCGCCGCCGTCTCCGCACGTAAAAAGCCCGATGCGAGCGATCGCATCGGGCTTTTTGTTGCCTGCCGCAGCCGATCAGAACGAGATCATCCGCCCCGGATTCAGCGCGCTCATCACGCTCATCACGCTCATCGCCGCTTTCGCGGCCGGAATCGCGATCGGCGATAACTGCCGGCCGAGCGGAATCTCGCGACGGTCGATGCCGGTGAGCATCGAGAAATCGTCATTGCGTCCGACGAAGTCGTCGCAGATCGCCTTGCCGATCCGCACCGTCTGCGCGACGCCGTGCCCGCTCCAGCCCTGCACCATGTACATCGGCAGGCGGCCGTCGGTCTTGCGGCTGTCGGTCGCGCCGTTCAGCGTGAAGTCGCTGACGCCGCTCCAGCAGGAGTCGAGCGCGAAACGGCCATCGTGCTGCGGAAACACCGTGTTCAGCCGCGTCAGCAGATACGCGTTGACGTCGTGCTGCGCCCCAGCACGCGCACGTGGCCTGACCGGCCCGCGCACCTGAAACGAAAAAGGCACCCGAAGGTGCCTTTTTCGCTATTTGCCTGACGATTGCCGCGAACCGCGCTCAGTGCTGCGCGAAGCCGATCTTCAGCATGACCTGATCGACGATCTGTTCGGGCGTCAGCTCGATGCTGACCTCGATCGCTTCGTCCGGGCCCGGCTCCTCGAGCGTGTCGAGCTGACTCTTCAGCAGCGACGGATCGAAGAAATGACCGGTGCGGCTCTTCAGGCGCTCGTGCAACACCTCGAACGAACCCTTCAGATACACGAACCGCACGTCGGTGTCGGTGCCGCGCAGCACGTCGCGGTACGACCGCTTCAGAGACGAGCACGTGAACACGGCCATCTCGCCGGCACGCTGCTTTTCCTCGATGGCCGCGCGGATCGTGCGCAGCCACGGCCAGCGGTCGTCGTCGGTCAGCGGAATGCCGTTGTGCATCTTTTCCTTGTTCGCCGCGCTGTGAAACGCGTCGCCGTCGGTATAGCTGCACGACAGGCGTTCCGCCAGCATTTCGCCGATTCGCGACTTGCCCGCGCCCGACACGCCCATTGCGATCAGAATCATTGACTACCCCTTGTTACAGAACCAGGCTCAGCAGCAGCGTAAAGCTCAGACCGAGCACCGAGATGATGGTTTCAAGCAGCGACCAGGTCTTGAACGTCTGGCCGACCGTCATCCCGAAGTATTCCTTGATCAGCCAGAAGCCGCCGTCGTTCACATGCGAGAAGATCAGCGAACCGGAGCCCGTCGCGAGCACCAGCAGCTCCGGACGAACCGCCGCGCCCGACGCCGCCGCGATCGGCGCGACGATGCCGCAGGCCGTCGTCATCGCGACCGTCGCCGAACCCGTCGCGAGACGCATCAGCGCCGCGACGAACCAGCCGAGCAGCAGCGGCGACAGGTGCGCGTGTTTCGCGGTCTCGACGATCTGCTGCGAGATCCCGCTGTCGCGCAGGACGCCGCCGAAGCCACCGCCCGCGCCGACGATCAGCGTGATGCCGGCGATCGGCGCCAGACACTCGCCGCAGAACTTCTGGATCTGGTCGCGGTTGAAGCCCTGCAGCTTGCCGAACGTGAAGAAGCTCACCAGCACGGCGATCAGCAGCGCGACGTCGGAGTTGCCGGCAAAGCGCAGCAGGTTGTTCGGCAGCGACTTCGGCGCGAACACCAGATCGGCCCAGCTGCCGACGAGCATCAGCACGACGGGCAGCAGGATCGTGAACAGCGTGATGCCGAAACTCGGCAGTTCGCGCTTTCGACCGTCCGTGTGCGTATCGACGAACTGCGCGGCGAGCGGATTGTTTTCCGGCAGCTTCACGAACTTCGAGATCGTCAGCGCGAACAGCGGACCGGCGATGATCGCGGTCGGCACGCCGACGATCAGGCCGAATGCGATGGTCTTGCCGATATCGGCGCCGTATTGCTGGACGGCCAGCAGTGCGGCCGGGTGCGGCGGGATCAGCCCGTGCACGACGGACAGGCCGGCCACCATCGGCAGGCCGACGACGAGCAGCGACTTGCCGGTGCGCTTCGCGACGTTGAACGCGATCGGGATCAGCAGCACGAAGCCGACTTCGAAGAACACCGGCAGGCCGACGATGATCGCGACGAACATCATCGCCCAGTGGATGTTCTTTTCACCGAACCAGTCGATCAGCGTGGTCGCGATCCGTTCGGCGCCGCCCGATTCGGCCATCATCTTGCCGAGCATCGTGCCGAGGCCGACGACGATCGCGATGTGGCCGAGCGTGCCGCCCGTGCCCGTTTCGAACGACTTGACGATCTTGTCCATCGGCATGCCGACGACGAGACCCAGGCCCAACGAAACGATGATCAGCACCAGGAACGGGTAGATCTTGTAGCGCGCGATCATCAGGATCAGCGCGGCGATCGCGATCAGCGTGAATACGAGCAGCATGCTGCCTTGGACAGCCCCCATGTGGCACTCCTCCTTGGATTGTTCGAAACCGGGCGAGTTGTTGCGAGTATGCCCGGCTATGCAGGTCTCCGAAACACGGGGGGTACCCACCCCGTGAGGACGCTGAATTTTACTTATCTTTACGGTCCACGGATAGAACCGGTTCCATCAGCAAAAACCCTCGGTAAAACAAGCACTAAGCGCTTGCTTGCCGAGGGTCAAACGTTCGTTTCGTACAAGTCTTAGCGGTGGAGCTGGCTTGCAGCTTGCGCGAGGCGCGTGACTTCGGCCCAGTCCTGCGCGGCGAGCGCGGACTTCGGCGTAAGCCACGAACCGCCGACGCACACGACGTTCGGCAGCTTCAGGAAACTCGGCGCGGTGTCGACCGTGATGCCGCCCGTCGGGCAGAACTTCAGCGCCGGGAACGGGCCGTGGAACGCCTGCAGCATCGGCACGCCGCCGGCCTGCTGCGCGGGGAAGAACTTGACGATCTCGTAGCCGAATTCGAGCGCCTGGATGATGTCGCTCGGCGTCATCACGCCCGGCAGCAGCGGCAGGCCCGCGTCGAGCGACGCAAGGTGCAGGTCCTTCGTCAGGCCCGGCGACACGCCGAACTTCGCGCCCGCGCGCTTCGCCTGCTCGCAGTGCTCCGGCTTCGTGATCGTGCCGACGCCGACGACGATGTCGTCCGCGAGCTGGCTCGCGCGCTGGATCGCTTCCAGGCCCGCCGGCGTGCGCAGCGTGATCTCGAGCACCTTGACGCCGCCCGCGTGCAACGCGCGCGACACGTGTTCGCCCTGCTCGACCGAGTCGAATGCGAGCACCGGGACGACCGGGCCCAGCTTCACGATTTCAGCAATCGTCTTCATTGAATTGGCTCCTTGAAATTCATGCAGCGACGTGAGCGGCCGTTTCGCCGACCAGCGTCCCGAAAACCGATGCGCCCTGCTCGGCCGGTGCGGCCGCCGCGCGGAACACGCCGAACAGTTCGCGCCCGAAACCCGTTTCGTTGTCGGCCTGGTGCAGCGGCTGCGCGACCGGGCGCGCGTGCCATTCGGCTTCGTCGATCTCGATATCGAGGACGCCGGCTTCCGCGTCGATCACGAGCGTGTCGCCCGTCTTCACCTTGCCGAGCGGGCCGGCCAGCAGCGCTTCCGGCGACACGTGGATCACGGCCGGCACCTTGCCCGACGCGCCGGACATGCGGCCGTCGGTGACGAGCGCGACGTGGAAGCCCTGATCCTGCAGCACGCCGAGCAGCGGCGTCAAACGATGCAGCTCGGGCATCCCGTTCGCGCGTGCGCCCTGGAAGCGCACGACCGCGACGAAATCGCGCTTCAGCTCGCCGCGATCGAAGGCTTCCTGCACGGCTTCCTGCGAATCGAACACGATCGCGGGGGCCGTCACCTTGCGGTGCTCGGGCGCGACCGCCGAAATCTTGATCACGCCGCGGCCGAGGCGGCCCTGCATCAGGCGCAGGCCGCCGTCCGGCTGGAACGGGTCGCGAATGCCGCGCAGCACCTTCGTGTCGTGGCTCTCGGCCGCGCCGTCGACCCACGTGAGCGTGCCGTCGATCAGCTTCGGCTCCTTCGTGTAGTGCGACAGGCCCTTGCCCGCGACCGTCGTCACGTCTTCGTGCAGCAGCCCGCCTTCGAGCAGGTTGCGCACCAGGAATGCGACGCCGCCGGCCGCGTGGAAATGGTTCACGTCCGCCTTGCCGTTCGGGTAGATCTTCGCGAGCAGCGGCACGACCGCCGACAGCTCGTCGAAATCGTTCCAGTCGATCAGGATGCCGGCCGCGCGCGCGATCGCGACGAGGTGCAGCGTGTGGTTGGTCGAGCCGCCCGTCGCGAGCAGCGCGACGATCCCGTTGACGATCGCCTTCTCGTCGATCACATGGCCGATCGGCGTGTACTGGCCGCGCTCGACCGTCAGGTCGAGCACGCGGCGCGCGGCCTCGGCCGTCAGCGCGGTACGCAGCGGCGTGTGCGGATGGACGAACGCGGAACCCGGCAGGTGCAGGCCCATCAGCTCCATCAGCATCTGGTTGCTGTTCGCGGTGCCGTAGAACGTGCAGGTGCCGTGGCCGTGATACGCGGCCGATTCGGCTTCGAGCAGCGCATCGCGGCCGACCTGGCCGGTCGCGAACTGCTGGCGGATCTTCGCCTTGTCGTCGTTCGACAGGCCGCTCGTCATCGGGCCGGCCGGCACGAAGATGGTCGGCAGGTGGCCGAACTGCAGCGCGCCGATCAGCAGGCCCGGCACGATCTTGTCGCAGATGCCGAGGCAGAGCGCCGCGTCGAACATGTTGTGCGTGAGCGCGATCGCCGTGCCCATCGCGATCGCTTCGCGCGAGAACAGCGACAGCTCCATCCCCGGGTTGCCCTGCGTGACGCCGTCGCACATCGCCGGCACGCCGCCCGCAAACTGCGCGACGCCGCCGTTCTCGCGCGCGGCGACCTTGATGATGTCGGGGAAATCCTTGTACGGCGCGTGCGCGGACAACATTTCGTTGTACGAGGACACAATGCCGATGTTCGGCTCGCGAATCGCCTTGATCTGGAACTTGTCGCTGCCTTCGAGGCCCGCGAAGCCGTGCGCGAGGTTCGCGCACGACAGCGCGCCGCGCGCCGGGAACTTGCCTTGCGCGCCGTCGATGCGCTGCAGATAGGCGGAACGGGTCGATTGGCTGCGGGCGATCACGCGTTCGGTGACTTTCGCCAGAGTGGGGTGCAGCGACGTCATGCTGGGCGCTCCTGTATGCCGGCGACACCGGCGGTTGGAATCGTGGGGACGATCGAGTGCGTCGAACGAACGAAGCCAGTCTAGTAGAAAAACTACAAGCACGCAATGCAGATTGTCATGCGGGTAACCCTCATTCCCGCCACCAGCAAGGGTTTACCTAGTGAAAACCCTAATTCACCACTCCACCATCTCTAGAAATCACTGACAGCGAGGCTAGCATTTCCTTGTAGATTTTCTACAATTTGATTGCGATACACTCGCTCATCCGAACCCGATTTTCATCCGCCGTCCCATGCTGCCTCGCATTGAAGCGATCCGCGCCGAGCTGCGCCCGTCCGAGCGCAAGCTCGCCGACTATATCCTCGCCGCACCCCGCGAGGTGCTCGACCTCGCGATGACCGAGCTGTCGACCCGCGCGGGCGTCAGCCAGCCGACCATTGCGCGCTTCTGCCAGGCGCTCGGCTGCAGCGGCTTTCGCGAATTCAAGATCCGGCTCGCGCAGAGCGTCGCGCCGGGCGTGTCGTCGGTGTATCGCGACGTCGAACCCGACGAGCCCGCGCCCGGCATCATCGGCAAGGTGTTCGACCGCACGATCGGCGCGCTGATCGAGGTGCGCAACAGCCTGTCGGCCGGCAGCGTCGCCGACGCCATCGCACTGCTGTCGAACGCGTCGCGCATCGAGTTCTACGGCGCCGGCGGCTCCGGCATCGCCGCGCAGGACATCCAGCACAAGTTCTTCCGGCTCGGCGTGCCGAGCGTCGCGTATTCGGACCCGCATACGTTCTCGATGTCGTCGGCGCTGCTCGGCCCGCACGACGTCGTCGTCGCGATTTCGAACACCGGCCGCACGCGCGACATCGTCGATGCCGCGCGCTCCGCGCTCGCGTGCGGCGCGAAGGTCGTCGCGATCACGCAGAGCCATTCGCCGCTCGCGAAACTCGCGACGGTAAGCCTCGCGTCGAACGTGGCCGAGGAAACCGACGTGTTCTCGCCGATGACGTCGCGGATGTCTCATCTCGCGATCGGCGACATCCTCGCGGTCGGCGTCGCGCTGTCGCGCGGGCCCGCGCTGATGGAGCGCGTCGGTCGCGCGAAGGAAGCGATCACGCGTCGCCGGATCGACGACGGCGCGAAGGATTGAGAACGCACCGTGCAGACCGCGCGCACAACGACAAACGGCGCCCCGCGGGGCGCCGTTTGTCGTTGTGCATCAAGCGACGCCGGCAACCGCGCCGGCCATGCCGCTCAGAACGGCTTGATCACGACCAGCGCGACCGCGGCAAGCATGCCGAGCACCGGCAGCTCGTTGAACACGCGATACCACTTGTCGGTGCGGCGGTTCTCGCCGCGCTCGAACACCCGCAGCAGGTGCCCGCAATACGCGTGGTAGATGACGAGCAGCAGCACGACCGTCACCTTCGCGTGGATCCAGCCCTGCCCCTGGCCGATGCCGATCACGAGCCAGAGCCACAGCCCGCAGGCCAGCGCCGGCACCGCGATCATCGTCATGAAGCGGAACAGCTTGCGCGCCATCAGCAGCAGGCGCCGCACCGCGGCCGGATCGGTCTCCATGGCCAGGTTCACGTAAATGCGCGGCAGGTAGAACAGCCCAGCAAACCACGCGGCGATCAGAACGATATGGAACGTCTTGACCCAGAGCATTGCCATCGGTTGTGCGCCTCGCTTTACTGGCGGCCTTCGCCGTGTCCGAGCACGACGTACTTCAGCGACGTGAGCCCTTCCAGGCCGACGGGGCCGCGTGCGTGCAGCTTGTCGTTCGAGATGCCGATTTCCGCGCCGAGGCCGAATTCGAAGCCGTCCGCGAAGCGCGTCGACGCGTTGACCATCACGCTCGCCGAATCGACTTCGCGCAGGAAGCGCATCGCGCGGTCGTGATCCTCGGTGACGATCGCATCGGTGTGATGCGAGCCGTAGTGGTTGATGTGCTCGATCGCGGCATCGAGGCCGTCGACGACCTTGATCGCGAGCACCGGCGCGAGATATTCGGTGTGCCAGTCTTCGTCGGTCGCGTCGACGAGCGGGCCGACGCCCGCCTCGGCGAGCACCGCGCGCGCGGCCGCATCGACGCGCAGCTCGACCTGCTTGTCGCGATACAGCTTGCCGAGCGGCGGCAGCAGCCTCGCTGCGATACCGCTCGAGACGAGCAGCGTCTCCATCGTGTTGCAGGTGCCGTAGCGGTGCGTCTTCGCGTTGTCGCACACGGTCAGCGCCTTCGCGAGATCGGCGCGATCGTCGACGTACACGTGGCAGATGCCATCGAGGTGCTTGATCATCGGCACGCGTGCCTCGTTGATCAGGCGCTCGATCAGGCTCTTGCCGCCGCGCGGCACGATCACGTCGACGAATTCGGTCATCGTGATCAGCTTGCCGACCGCCGCGCGATCGGCGGTCGCAACCACCTGCACGGCGTCCTGCGGCAGGCCGGCCGCCTCGAGCCCTTCGCCGATCAGCTTCGCGAGCGCCGCGTTCGATTCGAGCGCCTCGGAGCCGCCGCGCAGGATCGTCGCGTTACCCGACTTCAGGCACAGCGCGGCCGCGTCGATCGTCACGTTCGGACGCGACTCGTAGATGATGCCGATCACGCCGAGCGGCACGCGCATCTGGCCGACCTGGATCCCGCTCGGGCGGTACTTGAGGTTGCCGATCTCGCCGATCGGATCGGCCAGCGACGCAACCTGGCGCAGGCCCTCGACCATCGTCTTCAGCGCCTTGTCCGACAGCGTCAGGCGATCGATGAACGCCGCATCGAGCCCCTTTTCGCGGGCACGGGCGACGTCGCGTGCATTCGCATCCTTCAGCGCCTGCGCATCGCGCTCGATCGCGCGTGCCACGGCGTCGAGCGCCGCGTTCTTCGCGGCCGTGCTGGCGCGCGCCATCGCGCGGGAAGCGTGCCGGGCACGGCGGCCCAGGTCCGTCATGTACTGGTCGATATCCATCATGTGACTCGAGAAGCGAGCCGCTTGGCGCGGCGTGAATTCGGGGAAAGCGTGCAGCGCGGCAGCAGGAAGGGCCGCACCGACCATCGAAATATTGTAAGCGGGTTGCGCTGCGGGCGCTGACGGCCCCGACGAGGCTTAACGCCGCACGCGACCCGCGGGCGGCGGTCGCTCGCCGCGCTCGCCCGCCACCGTCATCGCGAGCTGGAACAGGCCGTCCCACGGATCGGGCGGCGGATCGTCCTGCGTGCGGCGACCCGGCGTGACGGCCGACAGCCCCTTCACCTGCCGGTCGAGCTTCGCGGCAAACGCGAGCGCCTTCTCGAGCACGGCTTCCGATACGCGGTTCAGCGCGGGTCCGATCAGCCGCTCGCGCGGCCCCCACACGCGGTTCTCGCGCAGCAGCGTAGCGAGCGGCTTGCCGGCCGTCGCGCCACGCTTGATCCGCAGCAGCGTGCGCAATTCCTCGACGACGGCCCACATCACGAGCACGATCGCCTCGCCCTCGCCCTTCAGCCCGTCGATCATCCGCGCGAGCCGCGCGGCGTCGCCCGCGAGCATCGCCTCGTTCAGCTTGAAGACGTCGTAGCGCGCGACGTTCAGCACCGCGTCGTGCACCTGCTCGAACGACAGCACGCCCTGCGGATAGAGCAGCCCGAGCTTCTGGATTTCCTGGTGCGCGGCGAGCAGGTTGCCCTCGACGCGCTCCGCGATGAACTGCAGCGCACGCCGGCCGTCGTCGCCGAGCGCGACGCGCTGGCCCTGCATCGACAGACGCTGGCCGATCCAGTTCGGCAGCTGCGCGCGGTCGACCGGATCGATCTTCAGCGCGACGCCGCCGTTCTGCAGCGCGGTAAACCACGCGGATTTCTGCGTGGCCGCGTCGAGGCGCGGCAACGTGACGAGCATCAGCGCGTCGGGGTTGGGCGTGGCCGCGAGCGTTTTCAGTGCGTCGGCGCCTTCCTTGCCGGGCTTGCCCGACGGAATGCGCAGCTCGATCAGCTGGCGCTCGCCGAACAGCGACATCGCCTGGGTCGCGCCGAGCAGCACGCTCCAGTCGAAGCCGCGCTCGACCGTATGCACCGAACGCTCGGTGAAGCCGGCCGCGCGCGCGGCCGCACGAATGCGGTCGCACGCTTCCTGCGCGAGCAGCGGCTCGTCGCCGTAGACGGTGTAGAGCCCGGTCAACCCCTTCGCGAGGTGCGGCTCCAGCGCATCAAGTCGCAATTGCATCGGTGCGTGCGCCGGCGATCAGAGCGGCGGCGGCGGCAGCGGCGCGCCCGGCGCGACGCCCGGCACCACATCCTCCGGGGCCGGCGTCAGCGAATGGACGATCGCGAGACGCCGCATCAGCTGGTCGACCGCGTCGTTCTGCATGTCGCCGTACAGGATGTCGGCTTCCTGCGCCTTCGCGTTGGTGTACTGGTCGCTGTACGTCATCGCGCGGTTCAACGCGATCGCGCTCGGCGGGATCAGCACGGTGCCGTCCCGGCTCGTCAGCGTGTAGTTCAGCGTGTAGAAGAGCGCATATTCCTGCGCGGAGCCGTACTTGTTGAGCGTCAGCGTGTTCTGCCCGCGCGATTCCCACATGCGCAGCACGGCGTCGGCGTCGTCCGCCGACTTGACGATCTTCGTGTCGCTGCCGGCCTCGACGAGGCGCACGAGCCGCGCCTCGGCGGACGCCGGCGCACCGGCGATCAGCAGGCGCTTGAACGCGTAGTCCTGCTGGCCGCGCAACTGGAAACCGCATGCCGACAGCGCGACCGCGCTGCCGACGAGCACCAAAAACGATCTGCGGATCACCTTCGCTCCTTCTGTGTGCGCCCGACGGCCAACGGCCGTCAGACGACGATGTTCACGAGGCGGCCGGGCACGACGACGATCTTCTTCGCCGGCTTGCCGTCGCTGAACTTCGCGAACGCCTCGTCGGCCACCGCCGCGGCTTCGATCGCCTCGCGGCTCGCGTCCTTCGCGACCTTCAGCGCGCCGCGCACCTTGCCGTTCACCTGCAGCACGAGTTCGATCTCGGCCTGCTCGAGCGCGGCCTCGTCGACCTTCGGCCAGGGTGCGTCGAGCAGCGGGCCGAATTCGTCCGCATAGCCGAGCGCCTTCCACAGCTCGAACGTGACGTGTGGCACGACAGGGTACAGCACGCGCAGCAGCACGCTGTACGTCTCGCGCAACACGCCGGGCGTCGCGCCCTTCGCGCCGTCGATCGCGTTCAGCATCTTCATCGCGGCCGACACGACCGTGTTGTACTGCAGGCGCTGATAGTCGAAATCGGCCTGCTTCAGCACGCTGTAGATCTCCCGGCGCAGCGCCTTGTCGGCTTCGCCGAGCGCGGCCGCATCGAAGCCCGCACGCGCGGCGAGCGCTTCGCGGTTCGTCGCACCGAAGCTCCATACGCGGCGCAGGAAGCGGCTCGCGCCTTCGACGCCCGCGCCCGACCACTCGAGCTGCTGCTCGGGCGGCGCGGCGAACATCGTGAACAGGCGCGCGGTATCGGCGCCGTACTGGTCGATCAACACCTGCGGATCGACGCCGTTGTTCTTCGACTTCGACATCTTCTCGATGCCGCCGAGCACGACCGGCTGGCCGTCGGCGTTCAGCGTCGCGCCGACCGGGCGGCCCTTTTCGTCGAATGCCACGGTCACGTCGGCCGGGTTGTACCAGGTCTTCTTGCCCGCCGCGTCTTCGCGGTAGAACGTCTCGTTCAGCACCATCCCCTGCGTGAGCAGGTTCTTCGCCGGCTCGCCGAACTTCACGAGGCCGAGGTCACGCATCACCTTGGTCCAGAAGCGCGAATACAGCAGGTGCAGGATCGCATGCTCGATGCCGCCGATGTACTGATCCATCGGCATCCAGTAATCGGTGCGCGCGTCGACCATCGTCTCGGCGTCCGGCGCCGTGTAGCGCGAGAAGTACCACGACGAATCGACGAAGGTGTCCATCGTGTCGGTTTCGCGCTTCGCGGCCGCGCCGCACTTCGGGCACGCGCAGTTCAGGAACGCTTCCGACTTCGCGAGCGGGTTGCCCGAGCCGTCCGGCACGAGGTCTTCCGGCAGCACGACCGGCAGGTCCTGCTCCGGCACCGGCACGTCGCCGCACGACGGGCAGTGGATGATCGGGATCGGCGTACCCCAGTAGCGCTGGCGCGACACGCCCCAGTCGCGCAGGCGCCACGTGACCTGCTTGTCGCCGAAGCCGCCAGCCTTCAGGTCGGCCGCGATCGCGTCGACCGCCGCGCCGTACGCGAGGCCGTCGTACTTGCCACTGTTGATGCAGGTCGCGACTTCCTTGTCGCCGTACCACTCTTGCCATGCGTCGAGCGAGTACGTCTGGCCTTCGGCCGCGATCACCTGCTTGATCGGCAGGTTGTATTTCTTCGCGAATGCGAAGTCGCGCTCGTCGTGCGCGGGCACGCCCATCACCGCGCCTTCGCCATAGCTCATCAGCACGTAGTTGCCGATCCACACCTCGACCGGCTCGCCCGTCAGCGGGTGCGACACCGTGAAGCCCGTCGCGACGCCCTTCTTCTCCATCGTCGCGACATCGGCCTCGGCGACGCCGCCGCGCTTGCATTCGTCGATGAACGCGAGCAGTTCCGGCTTGTCCTGCGCGAGGCGCGTGGCGAGCGGATGCTCGGCCGCGATCGCGCAGAACGTGACGCCCATGATCGTGTCGGCACGCGTGGTGAACACGCGCAGCAGCTTCTTCTCGCCGTCGAGTTCGTACGGGAAGCCGAAGTTCACGCCGAAGCTCTTGCCGATCCAGTTCTGCTGCATGATCTTCACGCGCTCGGGCCAGCCGAGGCCGTCGAGATCGTTCAGCAGCTCATCCGCGTATTGCGTGATGCGCAGGTAGTACATCGGGATCTCGCGCTTCTCGACGAGCGCGCCCGAGCGCCAGCCGCGGCCGTCGATCACCTGCTCGTTCGCGAGCACGGTCTGGTCGACCGGGTCCCAGTTCACGGTGCCCGTCTTCTTGTACGCGATGCCCTTCTCGAGCATCTTCAGGAACAGCCACTGGTTCCACTTGTAGTAGTCGGGCTTGCACGTCGCGATCTCGCGCGACCAGTCGATCGCGAGGCCCATCGACTGCATCTGGCCCTTCATGTAGTCGATGTTGTCGTAGGTCCACTTCGCGGGCGGCACGCCGTTCGCCATCGCGGCGTTCTCGGCCGGCATCCCGAACGCGTCCCAGCCCATCGGCATCAGCGTGTTGTAGCCGTTCATCCGCAGATAGCGGTACATCACGTCGTTGATCGTGTAGTTGCGCACGTGACCCATGTGCAGCTTGCCGGACGGGTACGGCAGCATCGACACGCAGTAGAACTTCGGCTTCTGCGAATCTTCCTGCGTCTTGTAGGCATCGGCTGCGCGCCAGTCGCCCTGGGCGGCGGCTTCGACGTCGGCGGGTACGTATCTCTCGTGCATGGTGTGGTTCGGACTAGGCTTTAAGCGGCGCGCCACAAGGCGGGCACGCGGAAGTGGACGAAATCGGGCAGCCCGGCGGCGGCAGGCTCACGGTTCTCGGGCCTGCCTCGTGGTTCCGGATATTCGCCGGGTAACCCGGAGGGTCTCCAGGTTACCCGGCGAAACCCTGCCAACCGGGCGCAAACAACAATTATACCGTCCGTGGCGGGCGGCACGGCCGGTCTCGCGGGCAGCGGCGCATTCTCGCCTGCGCGGGCCTCGCAGGCGGCCGGCAGGTCAGGGTTTCGCGCCTGCGGCGGCCGGCGCGGCGGCGCCCGCCGACGGCATGTCGGTGACGAAACCGATCCGCGTGAGGCCGGCGGCCTGCGCGGCACCCATCACCTGCGCGATCACGTCGTAGCGGGTTGCGCGCGATGCGCGCAGCCGCAGCTCGGGCGGCGCGGCGCTCGCGGCGGCGGTCCGGAACCGCGCCGGCAGCGCATCGAGTGCGACGGGTGTGTCGTCCCAGTACAGCTTGCCGGCGTCGTCGATCGACAGCGTGACCGATTGCGGCGTGTCGCGCGCGGCGCTGGCCGCGACCTTCGGCAGATCGAGCCGGATCGCGTGCGTCATCAGCGGCGCGGTGATGATGAAGATGACGAGCAGCACGAGCATCACGTCAATCAGCGGCGTCATGTTGATCTCCGCCATCGGCGCGGACGTCTTGTGGTGCTCCAGTCCGCCGAATGCCATGGTCGCTCCTCCGGATCGGGCGCGTCAGGCTGGCTGCGCGCACACGAACACGTGCAGGTCGCGCGCGAAGCCATCGAGTTCCTCGGCGAGCTGACGCACGAGCCGCCCGAGGATGTTGTAGGCAAGCACCGCGGGAATCGCGACGACGAGCCCGAACGCGGTCATGATCAGCGCCTCGCCGACCGGCCCCGCGACGTTCTCGATCTGCGCCTGCCCGCTCGCGGCGATGCTGCCGAGCGCGTGATAGATGCCCCATACGGTGCCGAGCAGCCCGACGAACGGCGCGGTGCTGCCGATCGACGCGAGCAGCACCTGGCCGAATTCGAGACGCCGCTGCGAGCGCAGCATCGCGTGACGCAGCGCGCGCAGCACGCGTTCGCTGCGCTCGACGCGCGCGGCCAGCGCGGCCGGGTCGTGTTCGTCGGCCGCATCGCGCGCGGCTTCGGCGAGCGGCACGAACACGCGCTCGCGATCGGCACCGGCGAGCGCGGCGATGCCCGCGTCGAGCGACGCCGCGCGCCAGAACGCGGCGAGCGCGCGCGGCCCCTGCCGCTTCGCGCGGACCAGCAGCCAGGCTTTCATGAGGAGGAAGCACCAGCTGGCGACGGACATCGCCAGCAGGACATAGGCGACGGCGTGCGTAATCGCATCGCCGCTTTCGAGGTAGTGGACAACGCCGGTGGGAATCGCCATCGGAGTTTCCCCGCGAGGGTCAGCGCAGGCCGAGCACGTCCTGCATGTCGAACAGGCCGGCGCCGCGCGCCGACAGGAAGCGGACCGCACGCAGCGCGCCCTGCGCGTACGACACGCGGCTCGACGACTTGTGCGTGATCTCGATCCGTTCGCCGATCCCGGCGAACAGCACGGTGTGATCGCCGACGATGTCGCCGCCGCGCACGGCCGCAAAGCCGATCGTCGACGGATCGCGTTCGCCCGTCACGCCCTGGCGGCCGTACACCGCGCAGTCGTCGAGCGAGCGCCCGAGCGCGCCGGCCACGGCCTCGCCCATCATCAGCGCTGTGCCCGACGGTGCGTCGACCTTGTGACGGTGGTGCGCCTCGATGATCTCGATGTCGTAGCCGTGCGAGAAATGCTTCGCCGCGAATTCGAGCAGCTTCAGCGTGACGTTCACGCCGACGCTCATGTTCGCCGCGAACACGATGCCGATCTTGCCTGCCGCGGCCTGCAGCTCGGCCTTCTGCTCGGCGGTGAAGCCGGTCGTGCCGATCACGAGCTTGACGTCGTGGCGCAGCGCGGCCGCGACGTGCGCGATCGTGCCTTCCGGCCGCGTGAAGTCGATCAGGTAATCGGCCTGCGCGAACACCGCATCGAGGTCGTCGGTCAGCTTGATCCCGGTTTCCTTGCCGAGAAACGCGCCCGCGTCCTGGCCGAGGAACGGCGAATCGGCGCGGTCGAGCGCACCGACGAGCTGCGCGTCGGCATCGTTGAGAACGGCTTCGATCAGCATCCGGCCCATACGGCCCGATGCACCGGCAATCGCAATCTTCATGGCTTTCTACACGACAGGTCTAAAGGCGGGCGGCGCATGCCGCCCTGTTTCCGCACGCCGGCCGCTTACTGCGACTGGGCCGGCGCGGTGAGCGGCTGGTTCTGCAGGTTGTCGGAACCTTGCGGGCCGACGGGCGACGCCTCGTTCGACGCGTTCGGCGGCGGCGGACGATGGAACTGGAACTGCGGCTGGATCGCCGGTGCGGCGCCCGGCGGCTGGCCGCCCGGCACCGGCGCGCCGCCCGAGGCCTGCGCGGACGGCGTGAAGCGGCGGGCGGTCGCGCCCTGGCCCGACACCTGGTTGGTCGCGCGGTTCGCCGCGCGCGCCGCCTGGGCGTTCGCATCCTGATCGACCGCCGCGCCGGACGCCGGCTGGGCGGACGGGCTCTCGGCGGCGGCCTGCGCGGCGCTCGCAGCGGCAGCGGCTTCCGACGCCTTCTTCGCCGCGGCTGCGGCCTTCGCCTTCTTGCCGCCGCGGTCGCCGTCGATATCGGCCAGCAGGTCGAGTTCGGACGGCAGGTTCTCGGCACCCGTCCAGCTCGCGAGGCGATCGCCCGAGAACGTCAGTACGAGGTCGCGCTGCTGGACGACGGACGTCGAGCCGCGCTTGAAGTAAAAGAGGTAATCCCAGCGGTCGGCATGGAACATGTCGGCCAGCAGCGGCGTGCCGAGCAACGCGCGGACCTGCTCGCGCGTCATCCCGGCCTGCAACTGCGCGGCCTTCTCCTGCGACACGAAGTTGCCCTGCACGACAGTGATCCGATAGGGCGTGATGCTCTGCGCGATGCGCTGCGTCACGCTGTCGTACGACGAACAACCAGCCAGCGCGGCAACGGCGGCGGCAGCGATGATGGCACTCCGCATGCGACTCCTCTGAAAGTGCGAAAGAGATTCCGGGAACATTTCCGTCACCGTGCTGGCCCGCGTCGCAGGCCGCGCGTGTTTCTGGAACGGCGAAAAGCCGGTAACATTGAAGCCCTGCATTGTACTCTAGGGATGCCTAGCCATGACCAATCCGACGGATCTCAAGAATATCGGGCTAAAGGCCACCCTACCGCGCCTCAAGATTCTCGAGATCTTCCAGCAGAGCCCGGTGCGTCACCTGACGGCCGAAGACGTCTACCGGAACCTGCTCAACGAGCAGCTCGACATCGGGCTCGCCACCGTTTACCGCGTGCTGACGCAGTTCGAGCAGGCCGGCCTGCTCACGCGCAGCAACTTCGAATCCGGCAAGGCCGTGTTCGAACTGAACGAAGGTTCGCACCACGATCACCTCGTCTGCCTCGATTGCGGCCGCGTCGAGGAATTCTTCGATGCCGAGATCGAAGGCCGCCAGCAGGCGATCGCGAAGGAGCGCGGCTTCCGGCTCCAGGAACACTCGCTCGCGATGTACGGTTCCTGCACGACCGAGAACTGCCCGCACCGCAAGCACTGATCCGCATCCTGCGCGCATGCGCGACGGCCCGGCCGGCATTTCGCCGTCCGGGCCGCGTTGTTTTCGGGACAGGAATGAAAACGGCCCGCGCGTCGCGCGCGGGCCGGTCCGGGAACGCTTTCAATCAATCATGCGGCGGCGGCGAGCCGTGCTGCCGCCGCGCGACCCTCGACGCCCGACGCCCGATGCCCGATGCCCGATGCCCGATGCCTGATGCCTGATGCCTGGTGCCCGATGCCTGATGCCGCCTTCGTCGCGCGTCAGGCCGCGCTCGCGCATGCCGGCTCGAACTCGAGCGCCCACGCATCGTCGAGCGGAATCTCGTCGCAGTTCGGCTGCGGGCCGCCGCGGTCGACGATCACGAAATCGCTGACCGCATCGAGCGCGAGCAGCGGATGGTGCCAGACCCCCTTCGCGTAGTTCACGCCCTGCCAGCCTTCGGCCAGGAACGCGCGCATCGCATCGGGCCGGAATTCGCCGGCCGGCGCGACGACGATCGCGTAGCGCGACACGGCCGCCAGCGGGATGAACGCCTGGCTGCCGTGCGGATGACGCTCCATCAGCGTGATCGCGACCGGCAGCGCGCGCGGCTGCGCGCGAAACACGCTGACGAGCGGCCGGCCGCCGTCCGCGCAGACATCGATCGTCGCGAGATCGTGGAAGCGCTCGGTCGTGCCGCCGTTGATCGGGAAGTGCCGCGCGCCTTCGAGCGCGATCACGTCGCCGAACGGCGCGAACGCGTCGCGGGTCAGGCGCTCGACGCGCAGGATGTGTGGTCCGCTCATGCCGGTGCCCTCCTTCAAGCCGGCTCGCCCCACAGACGCAGGCGCGATACGCCGCCGTCCGGGAAGATGTTGAAGCGCACGTGCGTGACGGGGCCGAGGGCCGCGAGCTGGTCGAACGTATGCACGTGGTCCATCTGCAGCTTCTGCTCGCCGAGCAGTTCGGCCCAGAACATCGCCTGCGTGACGAGCGAATCGTCGGTGCCGCCCGCGACCCGCGCGGCCTGCAGCGAGCAGCGATCGGGGAAGTTGCCCTTGAAGAACGCCGTATCGACCTCGACGCGCCGGATGATGCCCGGCCGCGCCAGCGCGACGATCGCCCAGTCGTTGCCGGGCTCGCGGCGGCGCCGCGTTTCCCAGCCGTCGCCCATGTTCGCGCCGCGCCCCGGCATCAGCATCTGCGAGGCCGGGCCGAAGTGCTGGTTGTTCGCGGCCACCAGGTAGCCGCCGTTCTCGATCGCCGCGAGGTCGACGAGCTCGCCGGCCGGCACGTGGCGCCAGTCGCGCTGCGGCTGGCCGTACACGCGCAGCCGCGCGAGCCCGCCGTCCGGGTACAGGTTCACGCGCAGGTGCGTGACCGGCTGCGCATCGTCGACGCTCACGTAGTGATGCGAATTGCCCTGCAGCGTCGTCGCGGGGACGATCGTGCGCCATTCGGTGTCGTCCGACGGCGTGTCGCCGTCCACCGCGCAGGCCTCGATCGACGCAGCCGGCGGGAAGTTGCCGGTGAAGTGGCTCGTATCGAGATCGACGCCGTAAATCACGCCCGGCCGCGCGAGCCGCACCACGCAGAAGTCGTGGCCGGTGGTGCGCTTGCGGCGCGTCTCCCAGCCGTCCATCCACTTGCCGTGATCGTCATACTTGCCGGGAATGAAGACGGCTGGCTCGGGATTCAGCATGCGCTCCTTCGGCGCGAAGAATTCGTCGCTGGCGAAGAGCGCCCGCGCGCCCAGGCGCGGATCGGCGAGGTTCATGTAGCGCCGCGTGAAGGCCGGCGCGTTCGGGTCGAGGATGGGAGCTGCCATGTCGTCTCCATTATCTTGAGAAGGGCCGGCGCTTCGGCGCGCCTGCCTCAGGAAATTCGTTCGCGCGGCGCAGTCGGGGAGGCCGCTCCGCGCGGGGGTGTGCTCAGAGCGCGTGGGCCTGGTCGCCCGCGACCGGTGCGGCGTTGCCTTGCGCGTCGGCCACGTAGCGCAGTTCGCGGTTCAGCACGCGCTTCGCGCGGGCCCGGTCGATGTCGTTCTCCCACACCGCGACGACCACCGTCGCGACGCAGTTGCCGATCAGGTTGGTCACCGCGCGGGCAATGCCGACAAACCAGTCGACCGGCAGGATCAGCACGAGGCCAAGCACCGGAATCGCGGGAATTGCCGACAGCGTCGCCGCGAGGATCACGATCGCCGAGCCCGGAATCCCGTGCGCGCCCTTCGACGTGACGAGCGACACGAGCAGCACGACGATCAGGTCATGCGTGGACAGCGGCGTGTTGGTGGCTTGCGCGATGAACAGCACGGCGAGCGTCAGGTAGATCGAGAAGCCGTCGAGGTTGAACGAATAGCCGGTCGGGATCACGAGGCCGACCGTCGAATCCTTGATGCCCATGTATTCCAGCTTGCTCATCACCTGCGGCAGCACCGCGTCCGACGATGCCGTGCCGAGCACGATCGACAGTTCCTCGCGCAGGTAGCGGATCAGCTTGAACACCGAGAAGCCCGCGAGACGCATCACCGCGCCGAGCACGACCGTGACGAACACGAAGCAGCTCAGGTAGAACACCGCGACGAGGTAGCCGAGCTGCTTGAGCGACGCGACGCCGTACTTGCCGGTCGTGAACGCGATCGCGCCGAGCACGCCGAGCGGTGCGAGCTTGATGATGAAGCCGATGATGCGGAAGAACACGTGCGACAGCTCCTCGATCAGGCTGTTCACGCGCTGCGCCTTGTCGCCAAGCAGCGACAGCGCGGAGCCGAACAGCACCGCGAACACGAGGATCTGCAGGATGTCGCCCTTCGCGAACGCGTCGATCGCGGTCTCGGGGATGATCTTCATCAGGTAGCCGGCCGTGTCCTTCAGGCTTTCGGCGTTTTTCGCGTACGACGCGAGCGAGGCCGCGTCGAGCGAGCGCAGGTCGATGTTCATCCCGACGCCCGGGCGCGTGAGCCACGCGAGTACCAGACCGATGCCGAGCGCAAGCGTCGTCATGATCTCGAAGTAGACGACGGCCTTCAGGCCGACCCGGCCGACCTTCTTCAGGTCGCCCGCATTGGCCATCCCGCTGACCACGACGCAGAACACGATCGGGCCGATGACCATCTTGATGAGTTTCAGAAAGCCGTCGCCGAGCGGTCGCAGCGACTCGGCGAAATGCGGGAAGAACGCGCCGAGCGCGACCCCCAGGATAAGTGCGACGACTACCCGGCCAAACAGTGAGTTGAGGAATTTCGACACGGCGCTCTCCCGATCCAACGGTTGCAGTTTCGTCTGTTCATACTGGTAAGACCAGTGATGTTATGGTGGATAGTAGGAAGCCGATATAGTGGCGTCAAGGACGAATCAAATAGGGATTTCCCGCCTCTTCGCACCGACTTGCGATGCACGAAAACAGGGGGCGATCGTGGCTTTCCCGTAGGCCGCTCATGCACCGTGCGCGTGCGGATTACAATGCCGGTCAGACCGGCCATCGTTCACATCATGAAAAACGTTCCGCACACCGTGACCGACGCCGCCATCGCGACGATCCGCGACCGGATCGAGGCAGGCGTGTATCCGGTCGGCAGCCTGCTGCCGGCCCAGCGCCAGCTCTCCGAGGAGCTGGAAATCAGCCGCGCGTCGCTGCGCGAGGCGCTCTCCACGCTCGAGGCGCTCGGGATGCTGCGCATCCGCGCCGGCAAGGGCGTATATGTCGAAAGCGCGCAGGCGGCAGCCGCCCATCCATGGCAGTTCGCCGAGCAGTCGTCGCCGCCCGACACGTACCAGATGCGCTATGCGCTCGAAGGGTTCGCCGCACGCATGGCCGCGCATGTCGTCACCGACGACGACATCGCGTGGTTCGAGGACAACCTCGCCGACCTCCACGTCGCGCTGACCGAGAGCGCGCTCGACGAAGCGTCGCGGCTCGACTTCGACTTCCACATGCGAATCATCCATCTCGCGGGCAACGCGGCGATCGAGTCGGTGCTGCGCAGCAGCGCCGACATCATGAAGGAAAGCCAGCGCATGCCGTTCTATCGGCGCGAGCTGCTGCTGTCGACATGGCACGAGCATCGCGCGATCGTCGACGCGCTGATCGCCCGCGATGCGGCAGCGGCCGGTATCGCGATCGAGACGCACATCGCGAACGCCGCACAGCGCGCGGGCATCTTCTTCCCGACGCCCGGCGTCTGACGCAGCCGTCGGCCGGCGGTCGCGGCCGGCGCCGCAGCCGTTCTCCGGTCGTACCGGTCATCCCCCCGAAGGATCGCGATACGCGAGCGCGCGTTCGATGAACGCGCGTGCCGCGACGCTGCGGTATGCGCCCTTGCGCGTGAGCAGCGCTGCCGTGCGCGACGGCAGCGGCGGATCGAGCTCCAGCGCGCACAAGTCGCCGCTCTCGCGCGCGACCGCGTCCGGCAGCACCGTGGCCAGCCGCCCGCAGCGCACGAGTTCCAGCACCGCGCTGACCATATTCGTCTCGATCGCGACCTTCGGCTGCGCGCCCTGCTCGATGAAATACCGGTCGATGCTTTCGCGCGTCGCGAACGCGCGGCTCAGCAACACCAGCGGCTCGCCGGCGAGTTCGGACGGGCTCAGCGCGCGGCGGCGATGCGCGAGCCGGTGCGTGCGGCCCGTCACGAGCGCGAGCGGTTCTTCCCACAGCGGCAGCGCGTCGATGTCCGGCGCGCGCGGCGGCACGAACGCGAAGCCTGCATCGAGCCGGTCGTCGGCGAGCAGCGCCTCGATGCGCTCCTGCGGCATCGCGTCGATCGTCAGCGCGACGTTCGGGAAATCCGCATGGAACGCGTCGATCAGCGAGCCGCTCAGGTAGGCCGCGAAGGTCGGCATCATCGCGAGCCGCAGCGAACCGCTGCCGAGATCGGCGACGTCGTGCAACGCACGCTGCCCGGTGTCGAGCTCGTGCAGCGCCGCGCGCGCGTGGCACGCATAGACTTCGCCGAATTCGGTGAGCCGCACCGTGCGGCCCGAGCGGTCGAACAATTGCACGCCGAGCATGTCCTCGAGCTGGCGGACCTGCTGCGACAGCGTCGGCTGCGACACGTGCAGCGCGTCGGCCGCACGCGTGAAGCTGCGCTGCTCGGCGACGGCCAGGAAATAGCGGATGTGGCGGAGTAGCATCGCGGCTCAGGTATTGGTTACACCAATGGATACCATAAGGATCCAGTCTTGGACGCTATGATTCGATTCCCGCATCATACGCACTTCCGCTCCCGCGCACGGCGCCTGGCCGCCGCACCGGAGCGGCACGCCCGGGCCCGCCCTGCCCCCGCCCGCCGCACGACGATGCGCCGCCGCCCCATCCGGGCGCCGGCCACGCTCCGCCCGGCGCGCATCGGACCATCGCCGATCCGTTGACGCCGGCCCCGATTTCCGCAACCCTGCGCAGCCGACGGCCCGTGCCGCCGGCCGGCGCCGCTGTTTTTCGCGACCATGGAACCGCATCACGACAACCATCCTCCCCTGACCCGCGCGATGACGCTGCTGTTCGCCTGCGCGTGCGGCATTGTCATCGGCAACATCTATTACGCGCAGCCGCTGCTCGCGGCGATCGCACACAGCTTCGGCCGCCCGCCCGCCGAGCTCGGCTATCTCGTCACGCTGACGCAGCTCGGCTATGCGGCGAGCCTGCTGCTGATCGTCCCGCTCGGCGACGCGGTCAACCGCCACACGCTGATCGTGCGGCTGCTCGTGCTCAACGTCGTCGCGCTGGTGGCCGTCGCGCTCAGCACGAACTTCACGATGTTCGTCGTCGCGAACATCGCGCTCGGCTTCGTCACATGCTCGACGCAGCTGCTCGTGCCGTTCGCCGCATCGCTCGCCCATGCGCGCACGCGCGGCCGCGCGGTCGGCACCGTGATGAGCGGGCTGCTGCTCGGCATCCTGCTCGCGCGCGTCGCGGCCGGTGCGATCGCCGACGGATTCGGCTGGCGTGCGGTGTACGGGATCGCCGCGGCGATGATCCTCGCACTGACCGGCGTGCTCGCGGTGAAGCTGCCGAAGGATCGCCGCCACGCGCGGCTCGACTACGCGGCGCTGATGAAGTCGCTCGTCGCGCTGGTGCGCGCGCAGCCGCTGATCGCACTGCGCTCCACATACGGCGCACTCGTGTTCGCATGCTTCAGCCTGCTGTGGACCGGTCTCACGTTCCTGTTGAGCCAGCCGCCGTACAGCTATTCCGAAGGACAGATCGGCCTGTTCGGGATCGTCGGCGCGGTGGGCGCGCTCGCGGCGACGTCGGCCGGCCGGCTCGTCGATCGCGGCCACGGCAACGCGGCGACCGGCCTGTTCGCGGCAGCCGTGCTCGCCTCGTTCGCGCTGATCGCGGCCGGCGCGCATTCGCTCGTCGCGCTGATCGCGGGGATCCTGCTGCTCGACGTCGGCGTGCAGGGCATGCACATCTCGAACCAGAGCGTGATCTACGCGCTCGCCGGCAACGCGCGCAGCCGCGTGACGACGATCTACCTGACGAGCTACTTCATCGGCGGTGCGCTCGGATCGTTCGCGGCGAGCGTCGCATACGGCATCGACGGCTGGCGCGGCGTGTGCATCGCGGGCGCGGCACTGTCCGGCGTGCTGATCGCGCTGTGGCTCGCATCGCAGCGCGTGGGCGTGCGCCAGGTCACGCAATAAGCCGCTCCCGCGCCATCAATTGAAAAGGCACGCTCCGCGACCCGCGGGCGTGCCTTTTTTACGTCGGCGCAATCGCGCGGCATCAGCGCACGATCACGCCCCCTCGCTCGCGAAATCGATCAGCACCTTCATCGCGCGCTGCCGGTCGCCGGCCAATTCGAACGCGCGGTTCGCATCGCGCATCGGGAACACACCCGTCACGGCCGGACGCAGGTCGACGCGCGCCGTATTGATCAGCTGCACCGCGAGCGCGAATTCCGCATGGAAGCGGAACGAGCCGCAGATCGACAGCTCCTTCGCGACCACGACGTTCTGCGGCAGGCTGACGTCGCCGCCGAGCCCGAGCTGCACGACGATGCCGCGCGGCCGCATCACGTCGAGACCGTCACGCAGCGCGCGCGCATTGCCCGAACACTCGATCATCACGTCGAACGTGCCCTTGTCGGCGCCGTAGCGCGCGACCCAGCCGGTGTCCGTCATCGCGTTGATCGTGCGGTCGGCGCCGAGCGCGCGGGCGACCTCGAGCGGCGCATCGACCACGTCGGTCGCCACGATCTCCGCCGCACCGTGCACGCGCGCCGCCGCGACCGCCAGCACGCCGATCGGCCCGCACCCCGACACGAGCACGCGCCTGCCGATCAGCGGGCCTGCGCGCGATACCGCATGCAGCCCGACCGCGAACGGCTCGGCGAGCGCCGCGAGCGACAGCGGCACATGGTCCGCCACCTTCACGCACTGCGCGGCGTCGCACACGAGCGCGTTGCGAAACGCGCCCTGCACGTGCGGCATGCGCATCGCGCTGCCGTAGAAGCGCATGTCGAGACACTGGTTCGGCAGTCCTTCGAGGCAATAGCGGCACGCGCCGCACGGGCGGCTCGGATTCACCGCCACGCGATCGCCGACCTGCACCGACGTCACGTCCGGCGCGACCGCCGCGACCGTACCGGCCACTTCATGGCCGAGCACCATCGGCTGCTGCAGCCGGATCGCGCCGAAGCCGCCATGCCGGAAGTAATGCAGGTCGGAGCCGCAGATGCCGCCCATCGCGACATCGACGCGCACCTGCCCCGGGCCGATCTCGCCCGCGTCCTGCTCTTCGAGCCGCAGGTCGTTCGGCCCGTGGATCACGAGACACATGCAGCGCATACGCATGACATCCTCCTCAGACGACCGGCGTGAGCAACGGCTCGCCGGCAAAGTGCGCAGCGAGGTTGTCGCGCACGAGCCAGCCCATCGCCTGGCGCGTCTCGACGGTGCCGCTCGCATGATGCGGCTGCAGCAGCACGTTCTGCAACGCGAGGAAACGCGGGTCGATGCGCGGCTCGTTCCAGAACACGTCGAGCGCCGCGCCGGCGATCACGCCACGTTCGAGCGCATCGAGCAGCGCGGGCTCGTCGACGGTCGTGCCGCGCGACACGTTCACGAGATAGCCGCGCGAGCCCAGCGCGTCGAGCACGGCCGCATCGACGAGATGGCGGGTCGACGCGCCGCCCGCAAGCGTGACGATCAGCACGTCGCACCAGCCGGCCAGCTCGGTCAGGCGGCCGAAGAAGCGGTGCTGGCTGTCCGCACGCGGCGCGACGTCGAAGTAGCCGAGTTCGACGTCGAAGCCCGACAGCCGGCGCGCGAGCGTCGAACCGATCCGGCCGAAGCCGACGATGCCGACGCGCTTGCCGTACAGGCGCGTGACGAGCGGCATGTCGCCGCCTGACCACGCACCGGAGCGCACGTACGCGTCGCCGGCGCCGATCCGACGCAGCAATGCGAGCGTAAGCCCGACACCAAGATCGGCAACGTCGCCGGTCAGCACGTCGGGGGTGTTGGTCACGCGGATCCCGCGCTCGCGGGCTGCCGCCAGATCGATCGCATCGGTGCCGACGCCGTAGCACGAGATGATCTCGAGCTGGGGCAGCGCGGCAATCAGCGTGGCATCGGCACCGAGGTCGCCGCGCGTCGCGATCGCGCGCACGCCGGCGCCGTGTTCGGCGAGGAACGCCGCGCGGCCGGCGGCCTCCCACAGCCGGTGAACGTCATAGCCGGTCGACAGCCATGCGTCGTCCCACGGCTGGTAGGGGCCCGTCATCAGCAGTTCGGGCCGCTGGGTCGATTCGTGCGCCATCTGCGCTGCTCCTGTCGAAAAGCGTTGGAATTCGAATGCGTGCCGGGCCGCGTCGGCCGCCCGGCCCGTTCATGCATGCCGTGCAAGCGGTTCTGCGTCAGCGGCCGGTTGCGCCTGCGCGGCGTCGAGCGGATCGTCGAGATCGCGGTTCAGCGGTTCCGGCATGCGTGACGTCGTGAACAGCGTGATCAGCGTCAGCAGCACCAGGTACGCGGCAATCGGCACCCAGGCGCGCACGCCGGCCGTGTGGTCGCCGCCGTGCAGCGCGATCACGGTCGCGATGATCGTCGCGCCGATGAGCGGGGCGATCCCGCCCGCGAGCACGGCCGACACTTCGCGCGAGAACGACACGCCCATGTAGCGATGGCGTGAGCCGAACAGTTCGGGCAGCAGCGCGGCCTGCGCGCCGAGCATCCCCCAGTTCGCGAAGCCCTGCGCGACAGAGATCGCGATGACGCTCGCGACCACGTTCCCCTGGCTGAAGATCCACCACACCGGGAACGCGAGCGCGAGTTGCAGCCACGCGAACGTGCGGTACACGCGCACGCGGCCGAAGCGATCGCTCAGCCGGCCCGCCAGCGGCACCGTGCACGCGCCGACGGTCGCCGCGCACACCAGCGCGAGCGCGCCGATCGGCCCCTTCATCCCGATCACGCCGGCGAGATAGCTGACGGCGAGCGCCTGGTAGATCGACGAGCCGCCGTTTTCGGCCATCCGCAGGCCGATGCCGATCAGCAGCGTGCGCTTCGAATGCTGCACGGCGCTCTTCAGCGGATTCGCCAGGACCTGCGCGCGCTTCTCGAGCCGCACGAAGGTGGGCGACTCGTGCAGCCGCACGCGCATGTAGATCCCGACCGCGACGATCACCGCGCTGAACAGGAACGGCACGCGCCAGCCCCAGCCGTCGGTGACCCGATCGATGTTTGCGAGCAGCAGGAAATAGACGGCCGCCGCGAGCACCGTGCCGAGCTGGATGCCCAGGAACGGCAGCGACGCATAGAAGCCGCGCTTGCCCGGCGGCGCGTATTCGGTCATCAGCACCGCGGCGCCGGCCTGCTCCGCGCCTGCGCCCAGGCCCTGCAGGATGCGCAGCAGGATCAGCAGCGCGGGCGCCCAGTAGCCGGCCGTCGCGAAGGTCGGCAGCACGCCGATCAGCGTGCTCGCGACACCCATCAGCAGCACCGTTGCGGTCAGCACGAACTTGCGGCCGATCCGGTCGCCGAGCACGCCGAACACGACGCCGCCGAGCGGGCGCACCGCGAAGCCGACGAAGTAAGTGCCGAAGCTCGCGATCAGCCGCATCTCGGCGGTCTGCGCCGGAAAGAACAGCGGCCCGAACACCAGCGCCGACGCGAGCGTGTACAACGCGAAATCGTAGTATTCGAGCGCGCTGCCGAGCGAGCAGGTCCATGCCGCGCGGTTGAGCTGCTTCGGGTCGACGCCGCGGCGCTCGACGGTCTCGCCCGGCGCGCCGGACCCTGCATCGTGCCGCGCGGGCGGCGGGGAAATGCGATCCATCGTTGTCTCCTGTCTCCTGCCTTCCGTTCCGGAACCCGGCTGCGTATCGCGCGACCGGGACATCGGCCCGCTCGTGCGGCGGGCTCTTCTGGGACTTCGGATGCCGGCCGAAGCCGGCGCAACGGCGCGCCGCGCACTACGCGGGCGCGCCGCCGCTCAAACGGCGCTGGTCAAGCCACCGTCGACGAACAGCGTCTGGCCGTTCACGAAATCGGATGCGGCCGACGCGAGGAAGATCGCCGCGCCGCACAGCTCGTCCACGCGCCCCCAGCGACCGGCCGGCGTGCGCTTGCACAGCCAGTCGGAGAACGCCGCATCATCGACCAGCGCGCGGTTGAGTTCGGTTTCGAAATAGCCGGGCGCGAGGCCGTTCGCCTGGATGCCGTGGCGCGCCCAGTCGGCGCACATCCCTTTCGTCAGCATCCGCACCGCGCCCTTGGTCGCCGCGTATGGCGCGATCGTCGGCCGCGCGAGCTCGCTCTGCACCGAGCAGATGTTGATGATCTTCCCGCGGCCGCGCGCGATCATGTGCCGCGCGACGGCCTGCGCGACGTTGAACACGCCGTCGAGGTTCACGCGCATCAGAGCATGCCAGTCGTCGGGTTCGAACGCGTCGAGCGGTGCGCGGCGCTGGATGCCCGCATTGTTCACGAGGATGTCGATCGCGCCGGCGCGCGCCTCGAAATCGTCGATCGCCGCGCGCACCTGCGCATGCTCGGCGACATCGAATACCGCGTAATCGGCCGTGAAGCCTTCCTCGCGCAGGTGCCGCACGAGCGTTGCGGCCTTCTCTTCATTGCGATCGTTGATGACGATCGCCGCCCCCGCTTCGGCGAGCCCGCGGGCGAGCGTCAGCCCGATCCCGCGTCCGGAACCGGTAATCAGTGCGCGGCGGCCGTCGAGGCGGAACCGGTCAAGCGCGTTGTTCATGCGTGTCTCCTCGTGCCAGTCGAGCCGGCGGCCCATCGCGGCCGGTCTCGCGTTGAAGGTATCTTCGGCTGCCAGCCGGGCGCCGCGCCAATGATCTTTTTTGATCCGGTTATCATGAAACCTGATTACCGCTCTCACCTGCCCGCCGCCCATGGAACTCAAGCAATTGCGCGCCTTCGTCACGCTCGCGGAAGAACTGCATTTCGGGCGCGCAGCGCAGCGCCTGTTCATCGTGCAGCCCGCACTGAGCATGCAGATCAAGGCACTCGAGGAAGAGCTCGGCGCGCGCCTGTTCGAGCGCGACCGGCACAAGGTCGAACTGAGCGATACGGGGCGCGTGTTCCTGCCCGAGGCGCGCGCCACGCTGCAGCAGGCCGCGCGCGCGGAGCAGATGGCGCGACTGTCGAGCCGCGGCGAGATCGGCACGCTGCGCATCGCGTTCGTGTCGTCGGTGCTGCCGGCGCTGCTGCCGGCCGTGCTGCGCACGATGCGCGAGCGCTATCCGCTGATCACGGTCGAACTGAAGGATTTGCCGACGCCCGATCAGGTCGCCGCGCTGCGCGACCGGCGCATCGATTTCGGGATGATCCGGCTGCCGGCCGCGTATGCGGGCATCGACACGCGCGTGGTGCTCGAGGAAGGTTTCGTCGTCGCACTGCCGCTCGACCATCCGCTCGCCGCGCACGCCACGATCGCGCCGGACGCTTTGCGCGACCAGCCCGCGTTCGTGCTCGCGCGCCGCTACGCGCCCGGCTTTCACGATGACATGCTGCTCGCGCTGAGCCGCGCGGGCACGACGCTCGAGATCGCGCAGGAGTTCGGGGAGTTCACGACGATGCTCGCGCTCGTCGCGGCCGGGATGGGTATCGGGCTGATCCCGTCGGAAGCCGCGAGCGCACTGCCGCCGAACGTGCTCGCACGGCCGCTCGACCTGGCCGGCCACCGCACCGGCATCGGGCTCGCGTGGACCGACCTCGACAGCCCGCTGAAGCGCGCGTTCGTCGACGCGCTCGAACACACGACGGCGAACGCCGGGCAATAAAAAACCCGGCCGCAGAATCGGGCCGGGTTCGTTCGCCGCGCGGGCCGCCTTGCGGCAGCCGCGCCACGTACGGGATTACTTCGCGTTCGCGAATGCGACTGCCGTATCCAGCATGCGGTTCGAGAAACCCCACTCGTTGTCGTACCAGCTCGACACCTTGACGAGGCGGCCCGACACCTTGGTCAGCGTGGCGTCGAACGTCGACGAAGCCGGGTTGTGGTTGAAGTCGATCGACACCAGCGGTGCGTCGTTGTAGCCGAGGATACCCTTCAGCGCGCCTTCCGATGCTTCCTTCATGATCGCGTTGACTTCCTCGACCGTCGTATCGCGCTTCGCGATGAACGACAGGTCGACGATCGACACGTTGATCGTCGGGACGCGGATCGCGTAACCGTCGAGCTTGCCGTTCAGTTCCGGCAGCACCAGGCCGACGGCCGATGCGGCACCCGTCTTCGTCGGGATCTGGCTGTGCGTGGCCGAACGCGCGCGACGCAGGTCTTCGTGGTAGACGTCCGTCAGCACCTGGTCGTTCGTGTACGCGTGGATCGTCGTCATCAGGCCGGTTTCGAGGCCGATCTTGTCGTTCAGCGGCTTGACGAGCGGCGCGAGGCAGTTCGTCGTGCACGATGCGTTCGAGATGACGGTGTGCTCGGCCTTCAGCACGTCGTGGTTCACGCCGTAGACGATCGTCGCGTCGACATCCTTGCCGCCCGGCGCCGAGATGATCACCTTCTTCGCGCCGCCCTTCAGGTGCGCGCTCGCCTTTTCCTTCGTCGTGAAGAAGCCCGTGCATTCCATCACGACGTCGACGCCGAGTTCGCCCCACGGCAGTTCTGCCGGGTTGCGGTTGGCCAGCACGCGGATCTTGTCGCCGTTCACGACGAGGTAATCGCCGTCGACCGACACTTCGCCCGGGAACTTGCCGTGCGCGGTGTCGTACTGGGTCAGGTGTGCGTTGGTCTTCGCATCGCCCAGGTCGTTGATCGCGACGATCTCGAGATCGTGCTTCTTGCCGTTTTCATAGAACGCGCGCAGCGTGTTGCGGCCGATACGGCCGTAGCCGTTGATTGCGACGCGGATCGTCATGGTTTATCTCCTGATGGCTGAAAAAATTCGATTCGTGCAGCTTCACGGTGCGACGCGCGCGAGGGGTGGCGCGCGTCGCGAATGCTTTTAGGCCAGCACGGCCTTCGCGGTCTCGACGACGTGCTCGACGGTGAAGCCGAAGTACTTGAACAGCACGCCGGCCGGCGCCGATTCGCCGAACGTGTCGATCCCGACGACGCCGCCTTCGAGGCCGACGTACTTGTGCCAGAACGCGGTCACGCCCGCTTCGATCGCGACGCGGCGCACGCCGTGCGGCAGTACGCGTTCGCGGTATTCGGCGTCCTGGCGGTCGAACACGTTGGTCGACGGCATCGACACGACGCGGGCCGCGATGCCCTGCTGCGCGAGCGGCTCGACGGCCTTCATCGCGAGTTCGACTTCCGAGCCCGTCGCGATCAGGATGATCTTGCGCGCGACGATCTCTTCGTCCCAGTCCTTCAGCACGTAGCCGCCCTTCTCGATGTTCGCGATCTGCGCGTCGGTGCGCGGGTTGAACGCGAGGTTCTGGCGGCTGAAGATCAGGCTCGACGGACGGTCGGCAGCCACCGCGTGCGTCCATGCGACGGCCGTCTCGACCGTGTCGGCCGGACGCCATACGTCGTGGTTCGGGATCAAGCGCAGGCTCGACACGTGCTCGATCGACTGGTGCGTCGGGCCGTCTTCGCCGAGGCCGATCGAATCGTGCGTGAACACGAAGATCGACGGCACCTTCATCAGCGCGGCCACGCGCAGCGCGTTGCGGCTGTAGTCGGAGAACGTCAGGAACGTGCCGCCGAACGGCTTGTGGCCGCCGTGCAGCGCGAGGCCGTTGATCGCGGCGCTCATGCCGAATTCGCGCACGCCGTAGTTGATGTGGTTGCCGAGCAGCACGCCCGCGCCTTCCGGATTCGCGCGCACCGCCTTCGACGCCTTCCAGTTGGTCAGGTTCGAACCGGTCAGGTCGGCCGAGCCGCCGAGCAGTTCCGGCAGTGCGGCGGCCAGCCCTTCGATCGCCTGCTGCGACGCCTTGCGGGTCGCGACCGTCTCGGCGCGCTCGTTCGCGCCGGCGACGATCGCCGCGGCCTTCTCGGCCCAGTCGGCCGGCAGCTGGTTGGCCATCCGGCGCTCGAATTCAGCCGCTTCTGCCGGGAACTTGGCGCGATATTGCGCGAACGTCGCGTCCCATTCGGTTTCAGCACGCTTGCCGGCTTCCTTCGCGTCCCATGCCGCATAGACTTCCTGCGGAATCACGAACGGCTCCCACTTCCAGCCGAGCGCTTCGCGCGTCTTCGCGATTTCTTCCGCGCCGAGCGCCGCGCCGTGCACGTCGTGGCCGCCGGCCTTGGTCGCCGCGCCCTGGCCGATCACCGTCTTGCAGCAGATCAGCGTCGGCTTGTCCGACAGCTTCGCCTTCGCGATCGCCGCGTCGACCGCGTCGACGTCGTGGCCGTTCACGTTCGGGATCACGTTCCAGCCGTACGCCTCGAAGCGCTTCGGGGTGTCGTCGTGGAACCAGTTCACGACGTCGCCGTCGATCGAGATGCCGTTGTCGTCGTACAGCGCGATCAGCTTGTTCAGCTTCAGCGTGCCCGCAAGCGAGCAGGCTTCGTGCGAGATGCCTTCCATCAGGCAGCCGTCGCCGAGGAACACGTACGTGTGGTGATCGACGATCTTCGCGCCGTCACGGTTGAACTCGTCGGCCATCAGCGCTTCGCCGAGCGCCATGCCGACCGCGTTCGCGAGACCCTGGCCGAGCGGGCCGGTGGTCGTCTCGACGCCCGGCGTGATGCCGTATTCCGGGTGGCCCGGCGTCTTCGAGTGCAGCTGGCGGAAGTTCTTCAGCTCTTCCATCGGCAGGTCGTAGCCGGTCAGGTGCAGCAGCGAGTACAGCAGCATCGAGCCATGGCCGTTCGACAGCACGAAGCGGTCGCGATCCGCCCAGTGCGGGTTCGTCGGGTTGTGCTTCAGATGGCGCGACCAAAGCGCGACGCCGATTTCGGCCATGCCCATCGGCATGCCGGGGTGGCCGGAGTTCGCTTGCTGGACGGCATCCATCGCGAGCGCACGGATCGCGTTGGCCATCAGGGTGGTGGAGGCGGGAGACGAAGTCGTCATGTCGAGTCCGGAGAACGAGTCGAGGAAACGGGGGCACGGCGGCATCCGGAAGCTCGAGCGTCAATCGTTCCCGGCGCGCGGTGCGGCGCCTGACGGACGCGAAGCGGACGGAGCCTACGGACGGGGCTGCAAAGCTCGTCATTTTAACAGATGGGCTGACATTTCCCTTGTCGGCGCACGGTGTTCCGGCACGCATTTCCGCGGACCCGCGCGCCTCCTATAATTCAGACGTCGGAACTGCCCGCCCCGAGCGGCCCGCCCGTGAGCACGACCCTACTCTTCCATCCCACGCCCGACGCCGCGTACGGCTTCCCGAACGCACGTCGGCTCGCGCACGTCGCATCGCCGCACCAGCACATCGAGGTCTGGGAAACCCCGCAGCTCGGCCGCCTGTTTACGCTCGACGGCCGGCCAATGACGTCGGTCGGCGACGAATACGTGTACCACGAGTGCATGACGCACCCGGCCGCGCTCGCGCATCCGTACCCGAGGAAGGCGCTCGTGCTCGGCGGCGGCGACGGCGGCGCCGCGCGCCAGTTGCTCAAGCATGCGTGCATCGAGCGGATCGTCGTCGCGGAGCTCGACGACGAAGTGGTCGGCATGGCGCGCCGCTATCTCGACGATGTGCACCAGGGTGCGCTCGACGACCCGCGCGTCGAGGTCGTGATTGGCGACGCCGCGCATTTCGTCACGTCGACCGTCGAGCATTTCGATCTCGTCGTGTTCGACCTCACGCCGCCCGATTCGCCGGCGGCCGGCCTCTATACGCGCGAATTCTACGCGCGGCTCAAGCGGATCCTCACGCCCTGCGGCGCGATCTCGATGCATCTCGGCTCGCCGGTGTTCCACACGGCGCGCATCGCCGCGCTGCTCGACGACCTGCGCGCGAGCTTCACGGTCGTCGACCCGCTGTCCGCGCACGTGCCGCTGTACGGCTCCCAGTGGCTGATGGCGATCGCGAGCGATACGCTCGATGCGGCCTCGCTGTTCGCGCACGACGTCGACGAACGCCTCGCCGCGCGCCGCGTGCAAGGCCTGCGCTACTACGATGCGCGACTTCATGCGGCCCTCTTTGCCCTGCCGCGCGCGCTGCGCGATACACTGGGCGTTCGCCGCTGAGCTTCCGGGCGAACGCAGCGTTGCGTGGGTTGGTCGCGCTTTCTCCCGCGCTCGACCTGCGACGCGCAGGCCCGCAACGATACAGCGGCCCGCGGCGGAACCGCACCGGGCGCCACTATCCGCGGGATCGCAACGCATATGACCGGAGCAGCCGCCCAAGCGCCAATACTGTTCGAGCGCAAAGCATCGGAACAGGGCAGGCGCTAAAGCACCACCACTGTCCGACAGGAGATTTCATGACCGATCCACGTCCGGCCAACGTGCCTTGGTTGACGCCTTATCTGGCCGTGCGCAATGCGCAGGCGGCCATCGAGTTCTTCCAGACCGCATTCGGCTTCGAGCTGCGCGACGTCCACGACGAGGACGGCGCGATCATGCACGTCGAGATGACCTACCGAGGGCAGCTGATCGTGATGTTCGCGCCCGAAGGCGCGTTCGGCTCGATCGCCCTCACGCCGAAGAGTGCGCACGCAACTGCCCCGCAGTCGTTCTATCTGTATGTCGACGACGTCGACGCGACCTGGCAGCGCGCGCTCGACGCGGGCGCGAAGTCGCTGACCGCGCCGCAAGACCAGTTCTGGGGCGACCGCTTCGCGCAGATCGAGGATCTCGACGGCTATCGCTGGGCACTCGGGTGTCGCCTGGGCGCATGAACGGAGCCGCATCAAGCATGAATGAAGCCACCACCACCGCGGCCGTGCCGCGCTTTTTCGTCGAAGCGGCGCTGCACGCCGATGCGACGCTCACGCTGCCGGCCGACGTCGCGCGTCACGCGCAAGTGCTGCGGCTGCAGCCCGGCGACGCGCTCGCGCTGTTCGACGGCAACGGCGGCCAGTACCGCGCGCGGCTCGTCGAGATCGACAAGCGCACCGCGCTCGCGCAGATCGAAGCGTTCGACCCGGCCGAGGCCGAGCCGCCCTATCGCGTGACGCTCGCGCAAGGCATCGCCGGCGGCGACAAGATGGACTGGGTGATCGAGAAGGCCGTCGAGCTCGGCGTCGCGGCGGTCGTGCCGCTGTCGACCGCGCGCGGCGTCGTGAAACTGTCGGGCGAGCGCGCGGACAAGCGCGTCGCGCACTGGCGCGGCGTCGTGCGTGCGTCGTGCGAACAATGCGGGCGCAACCGCGTGCCCGATGTCGCGGCGGTACGGGGCTTTGGCGCGTGGCTCGATACGCTGCCGGCCGCGCCGGCCGACGGCGAGCTGCGGCTGCTGCTGTCGCCGCGCGCGAGCATCCCGTTCGCGTCGCTGCCCGACGCACCGCCCGCGGCAGCGGTCACGCTGCTGATCGGGCCGGAGGGCGGGCTGTCGCCGGACGAGGAAAACGCGGCCCGCGCACACGGGTTCACCGCATTGTCGCTCGGCCCGCGCGTGCTGCGCACCGAGACGGCCGGTGCGGCCGTGCTCGCCGCCCTCGCGGCACGCTGGGGCGGGTGGTGACGAGCAGATCGTGCCGGGCCACGGAGGAGCACGGCCCGTCCGCGTTCTCGCACACGCAAAAAAGCCCGCTCGACGCGGGCTTTTCGGCAGATCGGCCGCAGGTGGGCGGCCGATGGATACAGACTTACGCGAACGAGTAGAACACGCGGAACGCGACCTTGCGCTCGGCCCAAAACTCGGCGGCTTCGCGGAACACGTCGAGCAGCGTCTCGCGCCCTTCCTTGTCGAATTTCTGCGCGATCGGCAGCCCTTCGAGGACGATCACGAAACCGGGCTGCGCACCGGCCTTCGCGACGAGGTCGGTCAGGCAGTCGTACAGCGCGTCGTAGTTCTTGCCGAAATGCTTCGGAAACAGGAACGACGTCGCGATCGTCTCCATCACTTCCTGCTTCGACTGCGCGGCGCCGCAATACGCATACAGGAAATGCTGGCCGAGCCGGCCGGCTTCGTCGGCGAGATCCTGCACGCGGAACGCGCGGATCGACTGCACGAGGTTGGGTCGCACGGTCGTGAAAAGGCTCATAGGCTCCTCGTTCGATGAAAGCCCGGGCGCAGCTTCCTGTTGCTCCGGCGCGCCGCCGGCCTGTGCCGCCGCGTGTAGTTGCATCACGCGCTGAAACAGATTGCCGTCGCCGGCCGCGAACAGTTCCGCCGCCGCCGTGTCGTGCGCGTAGATGGAGTCGCTCATGCCGTTCATCCCGAAGTCATTCAACAATACGTTTAAAACTGTTGTAGTGGTCGTCCGTGTAATAACAGTTGTCGACCCGGCGCAAGGGCCCGCCACAGACAATCCGGCGCGCGCCGCGATTGCGTGCGCGCGGCGTCGGCACCGTGTACTCGTGGTAGAAGCCGCGCTTCGCCTTCGGCAGGATCCGCTCGCGGTTGCCGAAGACGACACCGTCTTTCTCGTACGGATAGGGGCCACCGGCGCCGATCAGGCCAAGCGTGGTCACGGCCTCGCGCGGCAGACGAGCGGTCGGGATCGTATCGACCCCGCCGACGGCCATGTCGGCCGAGACGGCCTGCCGTGCGTAAGCGGCGGAAACCAGACTGCCCGTCGGTGTACCGACGATACCCATCGCGAACATCGCGAAGACGGACGCGAGCGCGCCGTTGCGGAGCCACTTGCGTGCCATGAACCAGGGTTCCCGCTGTTAAATCAAGTAGTTGACGACCAACCAAAGGCGTTAGCGTAGCGCTATTGTCCGCGCGAATCAATGTTCGTTTGGGAATCGAAAGCCCCGTGATTCCCAGAATTGCGCATTTTTTACCGAAACAACACTACATTTATCTTACATAGGATAAAATGCGAGCGGCATCTCTGCCATGGCAAGACCCTGCCTCCTTGCCATGCCGGCTATGCTGAGTGGAGAGAGATGCTGATGTTGCTTGAGGGAAGCGCGTTTGCGCCCTACCCGCGGCGTGCCCATTGCGGGCACGCCCCTTTTTTGCTTTTGTTTACAATTTCGCCCGACGCGCCACGCCGGTTCGACCGGCCTGGCGCGTTCGTTTTGGCTCAGCGCGTGGCGTTCACGTCGGCGACCAGCAGCGCCGCCATGTTGACGATGCGGCGAACGGTCGCCGATTCGGTCAGCACGTGTACCGGCTGGGCTGCGCCCAGCAGGATCGGCCCGATCGCGATGTTGTTGCCGGCGGCCGTCTTCAGCAGGTTGTACGCGATGTTCGCGGCGTCGATGTTCGGCAGGATCAGCAGGTTCGCTTCGCCTTCCAGCGTCGATTCCGGCAGGATTTCCTTGCGCAGCGCCGCGTCGAGCGCGACGTCGCCATGCATTTCGCCATCGACCTTCAGCTCCGGCGCACGTTCCTGCAGGATCGCGAGCGTATCGCGCATCTTCTTCGCCGAAGGTGCGTTGCTCGTGCCGAAATTCGAGTGCGACAGCAGCGCGACCTTCGGCTCGATGCCGAACCGGCGCACTTCTTCCGCCGCCATGATCGTGATCTCGGCGAGTTGCTCCGGGGTCGGATCGACGTTCACATGCGTGTCGACCAGGAAGATCTGGCGGCCCGGCAGCACGAGGCCGTTCATCGCCGCGTACACGCTGCAGCCGGCTCGCTTGCCGATCACCTGGTCGATGAAGTGCAGGTGGCGGTGCGTCGTGCTGATCGTGCCGCAGATCATCCCGTCGGCTTCGCCCTTCTTCACCAGCATCGAGCCGATCAGCGTCGTGCGGCGGCGCATCTCGACGCGAGCCAGCTGCTCGCTGATGCCCTTGCGCGCCATCATCTTGTAGTACGTCTGCCAGAAGTCGCGATAGCGCTCGTCGTGCTCGGTGTTGACGACCGTGAAATCGGTGCCCGGCGTGAGGCGCAGGCCGTAGCGCTGGATACGGTGCTCGATCACCGACGGACGGCCGATCAGGATCGGCTTCGCGAGCTTCTCGTCGACGATGATCTGAACGGCGCGCAACACGCGTTCTTCTTCGCCTTCCGCGAACACGACGCGCTTCTTCTCTTCCGCCGCGGCGCGCGCGATCTGGAAGATCGGCTTCATCGTCGTGCCGCTGTGGTACACGAACTGCTGCAGGTGCTGCTTGTACGCGTCCATGTCCTCGATCGGGCGCGTCGCGACGCCACCGTCCATCGCGGCTTGGGCGACGGCCGGCGCGATCTTGACGATCAGGCGCGGATCGAACGGCTTCGGAATCAGGTAGTCGGGCCCGAACGACAGGTCCTGGATCCCGTAGGCGGTCGCGACGATGTCGCTCTGCTCGTGCTGCGCGAGCTCGGCGATCGCGTTGACGGCCGCGATTTCCATTTCACGCGTGATCGTCGTCGCGCCGACGTCGAGCGCGCCGCGGAAGATGAACGGGAAGCACAGGACGTTGTTGACCTGGTTCGGATAGTCGGTGCGGCCCGTGGCCAGCACGGCATCCGGGCGCACTTCGAGCGCCAGTTCCGGCAGGATTTCCGGCGTCGGGTTCGCGAGCGCGAGGATCAGCGGGCGCTCCGCCATGCCCTTCACCATCTCCTGCTTCAGCACGCCGGCAGCCGACAGGCCGAGGAAGATGTCCGCGCCGTCGATCACCTCGGCCAGCGTGCGGGCTTCGGTTTCGCGGGCGAAACGCTCCTTGTCCGGATCCATCAGCTCGGCGCGGCCCTTGTAGACCACGCCGGCCAGGTCGGTCACCGTGATGTTCTCGAGCGGCAGGCCGATGTCGACCAGCAGGTCCAGGCACGCGAGTGCCGCCGCGCCCGCGCCGGACGCGACCAGCTTGACCTTCTTGATGTCCTTGCCGACGACCTTCAGGCCGTTCGTGACGGCCGCGGCCACGACGATCGCGGTGCCGTGCTGGTCGTCGTGGAACACCGGGATCTTCATCCGCTTGCGCGCCTCGCGCTCGACGATGAAGCAGTCCGGCGCCTTGATGTCTTCCAGGTTGATCCCGCCGAAGGTCGGCTCCAGCGCGGCGATCACGTCGACCAGCTTGTGCGGGTCCGACTCGTTCAGTTCGATGTCGAACACGTCGATGCCGGCGAACTTCTTGAACAGTACGGCCTTGCCTTCCATCACCGGCTTCGACGCGAGCGGGCCGATGTTGCCGAGCCCGAGCACCGCGGTGCCGTTCGTGACGACGCCGACCAGGTTGCTGCGCGCGGTGAAGCGCGCGGCGTTCAGCGGGTTCTCGACGATCTCCTCGCACGCATACGCGACGCCCGGCGAATACGCGAGCGCGAGGTCGCGCTGGTTGATCATCTGCTTGGTCGGGGCGATCGCGATCTTCCCGGGCGTCGGGAATTCGTGATAGTCGAGAGCGGCTTCGCGGAGCTTGGCTTTGGAGGAGGCTTGGGTCGACATGTGTCTCGTGGCGGGCGGATTAGAATGACTGTTCGACGGCATTGTAGCGCCAATCGAAGGCCATCAGACCGGCGATTCGGGTGCAGCAGCCGCGACAAAAATGTACCGAACGGCGCAGGAACAGTGCCGTTCGCTGCGTACAATGCCGTTCCCTTTCACCGCTTCCGGGTCCGTCCGCCGTGCCAGCCGCCTTGTCCGAGTTTTCGCTGATCGATCGCTTCTTCGCGCGCCGCGCGGCCCGGGGAGCGCGTGCGTCGACGCTCGGCATCGGTGACGATTGCGCGCTGATCGCGCCTCGATCCGGGAAATTGCTGGCCATTTCGACGGACATGCTGGTCGAGGGCCGCCACTTCTTCCCCGATGTCGCGCCCGACGCGCTCGGCCACAAGACCCTCGCGGTCAATCTGTCGGATCTCGCGGCGATGGGCGCCGAGCCGCGTGCGTTCACGCTTGCATGCGCGCTGCCGCGTGCCGATGCCGCGTGGCTCGAGGCGTTCAGCAACGGGCTGTTCGCGCTCGCCGAGCGGTTCGGCTGCGAGCTGATCGGCGGCGACACGACGAGCGGGCCGCTGAACCTGTGCGTGACCGTGTTCGGCGAAGTGGCGCCGGATGCGGCGCTGCGGCGCGATGCCGCGCGCGACGGCGACGACGTATGGGTGTCGGGCACGCTCGGCGACGCCCGTGCGGGGCTCGGGGTGACGCGCGGCGAATGGAGCGCCGGCGCGGCTGAAGCTGCCGCGTTCCGGCAGGCGCTCGAGCGTCCCGAGCCGCGCATCGCGCTCGGGCTCGCGCTCGCCGGCGTTGCGCACGCGGCGCTCGACATCTCGGACGGCCTCGCCGGCGATCTTCGGCACATCCTGACCTGCTCGAACGTGCGTGCCGAAATCGACGCGGACGCGGTGCCGCGCTCGGCCGCGCTCGCGACGCTGCCGCCCGACGTGCAGCGACGCTGCACGCTGGCCGGCGGCGACGACTACGAACTGTGCTTCACCGCACCGGCCGCGGCCCGCACCGCGGTCGACGCAGCCGGCGCGAGCGCCGGCGTGCGGGTCACGCGAATCGGTACAATACACGCGTTGTCCTCGCCGTCGGAGCAGCCCGCGATCGCGTGGCGCGATGCCGCCGGTGCACCCCTGACTCTCACGTTGCACGGTTTCGACCACTTCCATGCAGACTGACCCGACGACCGCGCAAACCGCGGCCGCGCACGGCGCCGCCCGGAACGTGCCGCGGCGCGCCACCGCGCGCTTCATGCTGTCGCACCCTGCGCACATCGTGTCGCTCGGTTTCGGCAGCGGCCTCGCGCCGTTCATGCCCGGCACGTTCGGCTCGCTGTTCGGGTGGCTCACGTTCGTCGTGCTGAACCGCTACCTGACGGTGCCCGAATGGTGGGCGCTGATCGCGGTCGGATTCGTCGCCGGCACGTGGATCACCGGCTTCACCGCGCGCAAGATGGGCACGACCGATCCGGGTGCCGTCGTCTGGGACGAAATCGTCGCGATCTGGCTCGTGATGCTGTTCGTCACGCCCGCGACCTTCATCGGCCAGCTATGGGCGTTCGTCGTATTCCGCTTCTTCGACATGCTCAAGCCGCCGCCGATCCGCTATTTCGACCGTCGCATGAAAGGCGGGCTCGGCATCATGATCGACGACCTGATCGCCGCGTTCATGACCCTGCTCGTGATCGCCCTGTGGCGCTCCGTCGTCGGCTGACCGCTTTTCCCGACTCCCGTTTCCCGACGCGCATGCCAACCGATTCCGTCGTCCACCAGCTTGCGATCCGCGCAGGCAACAAGCTGCGTGACGAGCACCTGTCGCTCGCCACCGCCGAATCCTGCACGGGCGGCATGATCGCCGCCGCGATCACCGACATCTCCGGCAGCAGCCAGTGGTTCGAGCGCGGCTTCGTCACCTATTCGAACCAGGCCAAGAGCGAGATGATCGGCGTGCCGCCCGACCTGATCGACAAACACGGCGCCGTCAGCGAGCCGGTCGCGCGCGCGATGGCCGAAGGCGCGCTGCGCAACAGCCGCGCGCAGGTCGCGCTGTCCGTCACCGGCATCGCAGGCCCGGCGGGCGGCAGCGAGAAGAAGCCGGTCGGCACCGTGTCGTTCGCGTGGAGCAACCGGCTGCATACCGACGTCGAGACGCTCGTGTTCAAGGGCGATCGCGAGCAGATCCGCACGCAAGCGGCCGCGCATGCGCTGCGCGGGCTGCTGAAGCTGCTCGACGAGCGCGAAGGCTGATTCGCCCGCGCGACGGCCGAGGCAGGAGCGGCCGGCGCCCCGCACTGCTTACTGGATCGCGTCGGGTTTCACGACGATCCAGTTCTTGTCCGCCGTCACCGGCAGACCGAGCGCCTTCTGCTTCGCGGCCGATTCGTCCGACCACGCGCGGATCTGCGCCATCTGCTTGTCCTTCTTGTCGACCCACACGCGCACGCCGCCGCGCGCGACGTCGGTCGCATTCAGCAGCATGTAGCCGTCGGACATCGGCGTGTCGCCCGCGACGAGCACCGGCTTCTTCCACTGGTCGATCCAGCCGACGATCGAGCCGAGCTTGCCTTCGTACCACGTCATCGGGTTCATCAGGAACGGCGTGATCACGAGGTTGCGGTTCGCGGCCTCGTCGTACTTGCCGGCCTTGATCTGCAGCCGCGACGTCGTCAGCGCGCCCGTCGCCGGATTGCGCAGCAGCGTCGTCACGCCGATCACGTTCTGCGGCTTCACGTTGTAGCCGTATTTCGGATCGGACAGCACGAGCCGCGCGAGTTCCTCGTGCGCTGCCGTCATCACGTAGACCTCGATCCCGTTCTCGCGCAGCGCGTTGTACAGCTCCTGCATCCCGCGGAAGAAGCGCGGCGGATTCGCGGCGCCGTCGACGACCTTGTCACCGTGCCAGTAGCGGATCGGCACGGGCTTCCCGTCGGCGAGCATCGCGTCGACGTGACGCTTGAGCTCCGCGAGCGACAGCCCCGCGAACGCCTGCGCGATCCACGGGTAGCAGACGAGATCGTCGATCTCGCAGAGCCGGTAGTAGTAGCTTGTCAGCGATTCCTTGTAGTCGGCGGAATCCTTGAACGGGATCAGCTTCAGCGACGGATCGAGCGAGTCGCGCGTGAGCACGCCGCGGTTCTCGAGATACGGCAGCAGCGATTCCTCGAGATCGTAGCGGTAGGTCGTGTTGTCGGCGTCGAATACCGCATAGTCGCCGCGGTGCGCATGCGCGGCGATCATCGCATTCAGCGCCTTCGCGCTGCCCGCCGGCCAGTGCGACAGGTCCGCCGCGTGGACGAACGACATGCACAACGACGCGGCAAGCGCGCTCAGAAAACGGCGGGACAGCTTGGTCATGGCGTCGCTCCCTTTCTTGACATTTTGATTACGGATCGATGACAAGCGGCAGCATCGCGCGATTACTGCGCCGGCATGCGGTACGCAAGCGACGGGAAGTTGTTCGCGTGCGCCAATGCAGCGGGACGGAATCAGGAACGAGCGGAAGACGAAGGCGGAGGGGAACAGCGGAGAACGCGGCCCGTGCCCGCGGGCACGGGCCTGCCGGAGCGGGCCGCCCGTGCGGGCGCCCCGTGCCGTCCGCAATCAGCGATGCGCGTTGATCGTGTCGCGGGTTTTCTGTGCGGCGAGCGCCGCGGCTTCGGCGAAATCCTCGCCGTTGCTCGCGTACAGGATCGCGCGCGACGAGTTGATCATCATCCCGGTGCCGTCTGCCGTGCGGCCCGCGTTGACGGTCGCCTGCACGTCGCCGCCCTGCGCGCCGATGCCGGGAATCAGCAGCGGCATGTCGCCGACGATCCCGCGCACGATCTCGATTTCCTTCGGGAACGTCGCGCCGACCACGAGGCCGAGCTGGCCGTTCTTCGCATTCCACTTGTTCGCCGCGAGATCGGCCACGACCTGGTACAGCGGCCGGCCGTTCGTGTCGAGGAACTGCAGGTCCGAGCCGCCCGGGTTCGACGTGCGGCACAGCACGATCACGCCCTTGCCTTCATGCTCGAAGTATGGCTCGACCGAGTCGTAGCCCATGTACGGGTTCACCGTGACCGCGTCCGCGCGGTAGCGCTCGAACGCTTCGCGCGCGTACTGCTCGGCGGTGCTGCCGATGTCGCCGCGCTTCGCGTCGAGGATCACGGGCAGGCCCGGATGCTGGAGGTGGATGTGCGCGATCAGGCGCTCGAGCTGATCCTCCGCGCGATGCGCGGCGAAGTAGGCGATCTGCGGCTTGAACGCGCTCGCATACTGCGCGGTCGCGTCGACGATCTGCCGGCAGAATTCGAAGATCGCGTCGGGCTGGCCGTCGAACTGCACGGGGAAGCGCGACGGCTCGGGATCGAGGCCGACGCACAGCAGCGAATTCGTGCGCTGCCACGCGGCGCGCAGCGATTCGATGAAAGTAAGCGGGGAAGACATGGCGGATACTCGCGGCAAACCGTTGGTAGACCGCGTATTTTACCCGCGTCGCCGGCGTCCCTCGCGCGCGGCCGCATCGACGCGCGTATCGGTCCGCTCGACGGTGAACGCGAAACGCCGCGTGAGCCGCTCGCCCGGCGCGAGCAGCGTCATCCCGTGCGCGGCCGCGCCGCCCGGCAGGTTCACCGCATTGATCGGATGATCGACCGGCTCGAAGCAGAAGAAATCCTCGCCGGGCGGCGTATACAGCACGTAAGCATCGGCGTCCGCCGCCACCGTCAGCGACAGCCCGCGACGCGGCCAGCTCACCGTCGCGTGACCGCCCCAGCCGGTGAACGCGTGATTGACGAGCGTCGCCGGTAGCGGATAGGCGACGCCAAACTGCCAGGCCGGCGGCACGCTCACGTGCCGCACCGGCAGGAAATCGGCACCCGACAGCCACAGCCCGCCCGCGGCCGCGGCCAGCTCGGTCACGTTGTCGCGCACCACGAACGGATGCACGCCGAGACCGAACGGCAGCCGTGCGCGCCCCGCATTCTCGATCGTCAGCGCGATCGACAGCGTCGTGTCGTCGAGTGCGAACGACTGGATCGCGTGGAACGCATAGGGCGCGCCGCTCGCTCGATCGAGCGACAGTTGCAGCGTCGTGTCGGTCGCGTCGTCCACCTGCCACGGCGCGAGCCAGCCGTCGCCGTGAATCGGCAGCGGCTCGTCGCGGCGATTGCGCGGCACGGCGATGCTGCGCCCATCGCATTCGAAGCGGCCGTTGCCGATCCGGTTCGAATACGGCAGCAGCGGATAGCACGCGAGCGCGTTCGGATCGGTCGCCGTTTCCGGTTGCTCGCAGCGGCGGAACACCGGCACCAGTGCGCCGTCGTCGCCGCGCCAGTCGAAGCGCGCGATGCCGCCGCCGAGGTGCGGCAGCACGTCGAGCCGCAGCGACGCGTTCGACAGCATGACGGCCGCCGCATGCGCGGCGCCGATGCCCTGCGCGAGCGCGGCAGTCTGCGGGCCGGCGCTGACCGGCTGCGCGGCGGCAGCCAGGCGCGCGCGGCGCGACTGGCTCGTGGACGACGATGCGCGCGAGGACGTGGCGGTCATGATGAGCTCCTTTCCTTCGTCGATGAATCGATACGGGTCGTCGCGCGATGCCGCGCGAACACGTTCCCCGGCAATCAGGCCCAGCCGCCGTCGACCACCACGTCCTGCGCGGTGATCATCCGGCTGTCGTCGGCCGCGAGGAACAGCGCCATGCGCGCGAGATCGTCCGGCAGCAGCTCGGCGTCGATGCACTGGCCGGCCTTGATCGCCGCACGGCCCGCGTCGTCGAGCCACAGCCTGCGTTGCTTGTCCGTCATCACCCAGCCGGGCACGAGCGAATTCACGCGGATCCCGAACGGGCCGAGATCGCGCGCGAGGCCGCGCGTGAGCCCCTGCACGGCCGCCTTCGCCATCACGTAGACGGGATAGCCGCCGTTCTTCAGCATCCAGCTGATCGAGCCGAGGTTGATGATCGCGCCGTCGCCGCGCTGCTTCATGTCGTCGATCACCGCCTGCGCGGCGAAGAACTGGTGGCGCAGGTTCACCGCGATGCCCGCGTCGAACGACGCGGGTGTCACGTCGCCGATCGCGTGGCGCGCGTCGTTGGCCGCGTTGTTCACGAGCACCGCGATCGCGCCGATCCGCGCGCGGATCGCGTCGATCGCATGGCGCAGCGCGTCGATGTCGGTCAGGTCGCACGGCAGGAACAGCGGCGCGTGGCGTACGTCCGGCCTCTGCGCGAGGCTTTCCGCGAGTGCCTGGCCCGCGTGCGCGTCGAGATCGACGAACGCGACGCGCGCGCCCTGTCGCGCGAAGTGCTCGACGAACGCTGCGCCGATGCCGGTCGCGCCGCCCGTGATCAGCACCGCGCGATCCTCGAGGCTCGGGTAGCGCGCATAGCGCGCGTCGCTCGCGGCGCGCGGGTCCTGCGCGGAAGTGTCGATGGTCATGCGAATCGTCTCCGTGAAATCGGTCAGTCGCGTACGCCGCGGTTCTTCAGCTGGTCGAGCAGCACGGCCGCGAGCAGGATCGCGCCGCGCACCAGGTACTGGTAGAACGCGTCGATGTTCAGCAGGTTCATCACGTTCTCGACGGTGCCCATGATCAGCACGCCGATCACGACGCCCGAGATCGTCGCGCGGCCGCCCATCAGCGACACGCCGCCGAGCACGCATGCGGAGATCACGTTCAGCTCGAAACCCTGCGCGGCGTTCGGCTGGCCCGACGTGATGCGCGACGCGAGGATCACGCCGGCGAGCGCCGTCACCGCGCCCTGGATCAGGAAGATGTACACGCGCGTGCGTTCGACGTTGATCCCCGCCAGGCGCGATGCCTCGGGGTTGCCGCCGATCGCGAGCGTGTTGCGGCCGTACACGGTCTGGTTCAGCAGCACGCCGAACACGATGAAGCACATGAGCGTGACCCAGATCGGCAGCGATACGCCGAACAGCGACAGCCCGCCGAGCGCGATGAACGTATCCGACGACACGCCGACCGCCTGCCCCTTCGACACGATGAAGCCGAGCCCGCGCACGATTTCCATCGTCGCGAGCGTCGTGATCAGCGCGTTGATGCGCAGGTACGCGATCACCGCGCCGTTCACGAACCCGATCGCCGCACCGGCCGCGACCGCCGCGACGATCGCGACGAACGTGTTGTCGGTCGCGTTCAGCACCATCGCGCACAGCACGCCGGAGAACGCGACGGTCGAGCCGATCGACAGGTCGAAGTCGCGCGAGGCCAGACAGAACATCATCGTGCACGCGACCATCCCGATCTGCGAGATCGACAGCGCGAGGCCAAGCATGTTGTCGATCGAGAAGAAATGATCGACCGTCAGCGACATCGTGATGAACATCACCGCGAAGATCGCGATCAGGCTGTATTCGGTGAGGTGCTGCCACCACTTCTGGCGATCGCTCTGCTGTGGAACCAGCGCGTCGGCCGACGGCTTCACGGCTGCGCTGGCGAGGTTTTCCCTGACTTGCATGGTTGTGTCTCCTGCTCCTGCATCGCGCGGCCCGCGCCGCGCGTGATCGATTCGAATATCGTGCGTCGCCCGCGGCGACCTGACACTCCGTCAGGCCGCCTCGACGACGCTCGTCTGCGGCAGCGCGAGGCTCAGCACCGCATGCTCGTTCGCCTGCTCGCGCGGCAGCTCGCCCGCGATGCGGCCTTCGCGCATCACGACGATGCGATCGGACACGCCGAGCACTTCCGGCAGCTCCGACGACACCATCACGATTGCGCAGCCGCGCTCCGCGAGCCGGTAGATCACGTCGTAGATCTCGTGCTTCGCGCCAACGTCGATGCCGCGCGTCGGCTCGTCGAGGATCACGACCTTCAGGTCGGGCTCCGCGAGCCAGCGCGACAGGATCGCCTTCTGCTGGTTGCCGCCCGACAGGAAGCGGATCTTCTGCCGACGATTCGGCGTCTTGATCTTCAGCCGCTGGATGAAGCAGTCGGCCGTTGCGCTTTCGGTCTTGCGGTCGATGAAGAGCCCGGCGCGCAGCGAATGACGGCGGCAGCTGATGTTGATGTTCTCCGCGACCGACGCCATCGCGATGATCCCTTCTTCCTTGCGATCCTCCGGGCACAGCACGATGCCGTGGCGGATCGCGTCGCCGGTGCGTTTCACGTCGATGCGCTTGCCGTCGAGCGTCAGCTCGCCCGCGCGCCGGCGGTCCGCGCCGTACACGAGACGCATCAGTTCGCTGCGCCCCGCGCCGACGAGACCGAAGAACCCGACGATCTCGCCCGCGCGCACGGAGAAGCTCGCCGGTTCGCGCAGCGCCGGGCCGTCGACGCCTTCGGCCGAAAACCGCACGTTGCCGAGCGCGCGTGGCGCGTAATGGTAGATGTCCGAAATCTCGCGCCCGACCATCTCGGCAACCAGCCGCTCGCGCGGCACGTCGGCGAGCGATTCGTGCGACGCGATCTTGCGCCCGTCGCGGAAGATCGTGCACGCATCGCACAGCCGGTAGATCTCGTCCATCCGGTGCGAGATGTAGATCAGCGCGCGGCCCTGCGCGCGCAGGTCGTCGACGAGCTTGAACAGCACCTCGGTCTCGCGATGCGACAGCGAGCTCGTCGGTTCGTCGAGCGCGATCACGCGCGCGTTGCGCATCAGCGCCTTGCAGATCTCGACCATCTGCCGCTGCGCGATCGACAGCCGCCCGAGCTTCGCATCGGGATCGAGATCGACGCCCATCGCGGCGAGCCGCTCGCGCACGTGGCGCTTCGCCTCGCCCTTCCTCACCCAGCCGAGCGCGTTCGGCAGGCGGCCGAGCAGCAGGTTTTCCGCGACCGTCAGGTCGGGCACGTACTGCAGCTCCTGGTGAATCACTGCAATGCCGGCCGCGATCGACGCAGCCGCACTCGAGAAATGCACGGGCTGGCCGTCGACCAGCACGCTGCCCGCATCGGGCTGGTATTCGCCGCCGAGAATCTTCAGCAGCGTCGACTTGCCCGCGCCGTTCTCGCCCATCAGGCCATGCACCTCGCCCGCATGCACGTCGAACGAGATGCCGTCGAGTGCGCGCACGCCGGGAAATACCTTGCCGATATTGTCAAAACGCAGTGCCGCTGACACGTCGTCTCCCCACTTGCAGATCCATCGATCGCCGGCTGCCGCATCGCCGCGGCGGCCGGCAAGCCGCTTACTTCGAGGCGAGCCCCATCTCCTCGCGCACCTTCGACACGTTGTCGCGCGTCGCCAGCATGCCCGTCGTCAGCGTCAGCGCCGGCGGTGCCTTGCCCTGCGTGATCCACGCGTACATCAGGTCCGAGGTTTCCTCGCCGTGGCGCTTCGGGCTGATGATCACGGTGCCGTAGAAGCCCGTCGGCTGCGGTTTCTTGAATTCGTTGAGCGCCGATTCGGAACCGCCGATGCCGATGCCGATCATGTTGTCCGCCTTGAAGCCGCGCCCTTCGGCCGCGCGCACCGCGCCGAGCACCGCCTCGTCGTTCAGGCCGTACGCAACCCAGTGCTTGAACTGCGGGTTCTTGGTGAGCGCGATGTTCGCCGCGTTGAACGCGTTCTCGGTGTCGGTCTTCGCCTGCGGCGCCGCAATCACATTCGCCTTCGGAAAGCCCGCCGCCACCAGCGCGTCGGTCGCGCCGCTCGTGCGGTCATGCGCGGTCGGCAGCTGCTCGTACGTGATGTCGATCGCGCCGACGTCCTTCATGTTCCAGCCGCGCTTCTTGATCTCGGCCGCGATGCCGTCGCCGACCTGCTTGCCGATGTTGTACGCGGAAATCCCCATGTGCGGCACCGACTCGATCGGCTTGCCCGCACCGTCGACGAGGCGGTCGTCGACCGTCATCATCTTCAGGTTGTGCGACTTCGCCTTCGCGACGATGCCCGGCCCGAGCTTCACGTCGGGTGTGCAGATGATGAAGCCCTGCGCCTTCTGCGCGGACAGGTTGTCGATCGCGCTCATCACCTTCTCGCCCGACGGCGCGCCGATCTTCACGAGCGTGAAGCCCTTGTCCTTCGCCGCCATCTCCGCGAACTTCCACTCGTCCTGGAACCACGGCTCTTCCGGCTGCTTCACGAGGAAGCCGATCTTGACCGGATCGGCCGCGTGCGCCACCGGGCTCCCCATCACCACCGCGGCCGCGGCGGCCAGCGTTACGAACGTTCTGCGTTTCATCTCCAGTGTCTCCTTGTCTTCATCGAACGGTACAGCCGCTTGTTGGTTTCGACGCAGCGTGCGCGCGGCCGTCGCACGTGCGGTCTGTCGAATCGTTGCGTCAGTCGTGGTACAGCGCCGCGCGCCCGCCGTCGACGGTGATGCACGCGGCATTGATGAACGGCGCCTCGTCGGATGCGAGGAACACGGCCGTCATCGCGACTTCCTCCGGTTTGCCGATCCGCTTCATCGGCTGCAGCGCGAGCGTCTGCTCGCGCGCCGCGGCCGGGTCGGCCTGCGCATCCCACCAGTCGCGCGTGAGCTGCGTCTCGATATAGCCGGGCGCGATCGCGTTCACACGCACGTTGCGCGCCGCGTATTCGATCCCGAGCGCACGTGTGAGGCCCAGCACGCCATGTTTCGCGACCGGGTACGGAAAGCAGCCCGGGATGATCCGGAACGCATGCGTCGACGCGATGTTCACGATGCTGCCGCGCCCGCGCTCGACCATCCCTTCCAGCGCCGCGCGGCAGCCGTGCCACACGCCGTCGAGGTCGACCGCGAAGCAGCGGCGCCAGTCGTCGTCCGTCATCGTCAACGGATCGGCGAACACGTTGATGCCGGCGTTGTTCACGAGCACGTCGAGCGGGCCGAATGCGGCTTCGGTCTGCGCAAGCGCGTCGCGCACCGAGTCCTGCCGCGCGACGTCCGCATGCAGCGCGAGCACGCGCGCGCCGTCGATGTCGTCGGCGATCGCGGCCGCCGTGCGCTGCGCTTGCGGGAAGTCGAGATCGACGAGCGCGACGGCCGCGCCCTCGCGCACGAACGCATGCGCGATCGCGGCGCCGATCCCGCGGCCCGCGCCCGTCACCATCGCGACCTTGCCTGCGAGGCGTCCCATCACGCCGCTCCGCTGCGCGCCGCGCGCAAGCCGGCCTGGAACGCGCGCGCGTTCGCCGCGGTCGCGTCCGCCGACTGGCCGGGCCGGTACAGCGCCGAGCCGAGTCCGAAGCCATTGGCGCCGGCCGCGAGGAACGGCTGCATGTTGTCCGGCGAAATTCCGCCGACCGGAATCAGCGGCACCGCGCGGTCGATCACCGCGCGCCACGCCTTCACGATGGGCACGCCGAGCTGCTCGGCCGGGAACATCTTCAGCACGTCGGCGCCGTTCGCGAGTGCGGCGAACGCCTCGGTCGGCGTCGCGACGCCCGGTGCGCTCGCGAGCCCGCGCTCGCGCGCGCGGCGGATCACGGCCGCGTCGCTGTGCGGCATCACGATCAGCGTGCCGCCGGCGTCCTGCACGCGGTCGACAAGTTCGGCGCGCAGCACGGTGCCCGCGCCGACGATCATGTCGTCCGGCAACGCACGGCGCAGCGCCGCGATGCTGTCGAACGGATCGGGCGAATTGAGCGGCACCTCGACGATCCGGAAGCCCGCTTCATGCAGCGCAAGGCCGTGGTCGGCCGCTTCGGCAGGCGTGATGCCGCGCATGATCGCGATCAGCGGACACGCGTCGAACGCGCGCGTCAGTGCGGGATGCGGCGTGTACGGTGCGGGCAGCGTAAGGTCGGACGGCATCGATGGTTCCTCTTCAATCGGTTCATTGATCGGCGCAGACGGGTTCGCCGTCCGCGCGGACGAGTCCGGCGCGCGATGCGATCCGCCACAGGCCGCGCTCGGTCGCCTGCGCGACGACGCGCGCATGCGTGCAGCCGAACACGTGCAGCGCGTCGACATAGCGCGCGCACAGCCCGTCGTCGCCGATCAGCAGCAGCGGCTGGTTCGCGAGCGCAACGCCGCGCTCCGCGAGCATCGCGTCGAGCGCGTTGAGCTCATGGCCAATCAGCAAGCCGGACAGGTAGTCGCCCTGTGCATCGGGTGCGAGCCGGTCGGTCAGGCCCAGCGTGCGCGTGCTGAAGATCGTCGCGAGCAGCCCCGCGCGCTGCGCGCCGCGCGCCACCGCGACGCCGCGCGCGAATGCCGCGCGGTCGGGCGTCGCGCTCGCGCGCATCGTGCGGCCGAGGATCGTGTGGTCGCGCAGCGCCGCGAACAACTCGCCCGTCATGAAGGTCTGGAAGCGCTCGATGAGCCCGTCCTTCACCCATGCCCATTTCGCATGCGTGCCCGGCAAGCCGATCAGTACCCCTGAACGATCGGCATCAAGCATGGGATCGTTCGCGAGTGCGCCGAATATCTGCGTTTCTTCGCCGCGCATCACATCGGGCAATTCGCCCGTCGCGATCACGCCCGGCACGATCGACACCGTCGTGCCGCGCGCCGTCGTCACCGTGACGAGGCCCGCGACGAGCGCGTCGGCGCCGGCCGGCACCGCGACGTACGGCGCCTCGCGCCAGCCCTGCGCGCTGCCGACCATTCCGGCTGCCAGCACCGGCACGCCCGGCGCGCGGTCGAGCCAGTCGCCGCACGCTTCCTCGAACACGACGTCGAATGCGTGCGCGCCGCCGGCCGGCACGTGCATCACGCCCGCCGCGCGGCTGCGCGTGTCGAGCAGCGCGCCGTGCGCGTCGAACAGATACGCGCGCAGCGACGTCGTGCCCCAGTCGAGCGCGATCAGCGACGGTGCGGCGGAACTGGCGTCCGGAGCGGTCCGGGTCGAATTGGTCATCGTTTGATCCTGCGGGTACCCTGCGGCGGGCTCCAGCCCAGTTCCGCGGAAATGGCTCGCGCTTCGCGCTGCACGAGCGGAATCAGTTCGTCCATCCGGTCGTGCGGCATGTACGGAATCGTGCTCGCGACCGACACGGCCGCGACGATCGCGCCCGACGCGTCGCGGATCGGTGCAGCCACGCAGCGGATCGACGCCTCGTTTTCCTCGAGGTCGAACGTGTAGCCGCCGGCCGCGTAATGCGCCATGCGCTGCAGGAACCCGCTCGTCTCGGGCCGGTTGTCCGGCTTGAAATTGACGCCGGCCAGCGCGCGCCGCGCGGCCTCGAACAGCGAGTGCCACCGGTCCGGATCGAGGTCCAGCATCATCGCCTTGCCGATACCGGTCGACGCGAGCGGCATCCGGTGGCCGACGCGCGAACGCATCTCGAGGCCGCGCGTGCCGGGAATCTTGTCGATGTACAGCACGTCGTCGCCGTCGCGCACGCCGAGGTGAATCGTGTCGAGCGTCGCTTCCGCGAGCGCTTCGAGGTGCGGCCGCGCAACCGCGGTGAGCGGCATCTGCTCGAGCGCGATCGTGCCGAGCTCGATCAGCTTCGGGCCGAGCAGGTAGCCGCCCTGCACCTGGCGCAGATAGCGCGCCTGCACGAGGCTGCTGACGAGACGGTGCGTCGTGCTGCGCGTCGTGCCGAGCGCGGCACCGATCGCACGCATGTCGCGTGCGCCGTTCGCGATCGCTTCGAGGATCGCGAGGCCGCGCAACAGCGTCTGCGTGCCGGCCTGCTGCGCGGCGAGGTCGAGCGGCGTGCTGGTCGCGCCGATGCTGTCGGTCAGCGGCGCATCGTCCGGCGTCGCGCGCCGGGCGTCGAGAGCAAGGGAATCGGGCATCTTGGTCATGGAACAGGCTTCTTCAACGGAATCGGTGAAGCCGCGGTCGCGAGGCCGGAACGAGGTCGGGCGTCGCGGCAATGCGGCAGTCGATGCACCGAGGAAAGCGCCCGGCGAACTTCATGGAATGTGTCTCCGTGTGCGTCGGGCGCCGCGCGATGCGTGGGTCCGAAGCTGTCGATGTGCTTCGGATTGTAGGAGCGCACGCACTCGTCTCCAATATTTGAATGCGTTGTCCAGATAATGAGAAAGCGAGCGGAAGGCGCCAAACGGCCGCGCCATGCGCGCGGGGGCGGAACCCGGCGCGTCGCGGGTTCCGCCCCCGGTTATCCAGGCGCGCCGCGCTTACTGCTGGTTCGTGCTGCGCGCCTGCATGTAGCGCTGCACGTCGGCGAACGACACGCGGCCGCTACCGCTCGCGTCGATCTGCCGGAAGTGATTCGCGACATAGCCGAGGCCGGCTGCGCGCGCCTGCGCTTCGGTGATCGAGCCGCTGTTCTGCGTATCGGCCGCGCCGAACTGCCGCGCGAGCTTGCGCACCACCTGCGCGTGCAGCGCGGCGCCGGTCGTCTGCGTGCCGGCGGTCGGCTTGCGCGCGGCCGGCGGCACGTACGGATCGCCGAGCTGCGCCTGGCGCGCGCGCGCCGGCGTGGCGGCGTCGCTCGCCTGCGCGAACGCGGACACCGATGCGGATGCTGCAACGCCGGCGCATGCGAGCGCCGCGGCAACGACGATGAAACGTTTCTTCATGTCAGGCTCCAGTCTGGAATGAGGTCGTCGACGGCCGGCGAACGGCGCCGCCACGGGCGCGCGTCGCCAGATCCGCCCATCGCATCAATGCGCGGCCGCGTTGTAGAAAGTCACGAGGTCGGCTTTCTCCTGCGGACGCGACGTATCGTCGAGATAGACCATGTGTCCACCCTGATAGTCCTTGATCGTCAGGTTCGGTTGCGATCCGAGCCGCGCGAGGTCGAGCTCGGTCTGGTAGAACGGCGTCGCGATGTCGTGATACCCGTTCAGCGACAGCACCTTCAGCGACGGATTCAGCGTCAGCGCCGCGGCGAGATCGGGAATCGTGTCGGGCATCGCGAGGCCGTCGTGCGACCAGTCCCAGGTCCGGATCGCATCGCTGCTGACCGAATACGCGGACTGCGCGCTGTACTTCAGGACGTTCGGCAGATAGCTGCCGATCGTGTCGGTGAACGGCTTCGTGATGAACGTGCTCGACGGGTCGCCGTCCGCGGCGAGCGGGCTCGACGACGGCACGTTCACGCGCGCGTCGTAGCGGCCGATCAGCGTGCCCGGGATCAGCGACACCTGGAAGCTGTTGTCGAAGAAGGTCGGGACCACGTTGAAGTCGGCATTCCACAGCGACTGCTTCACGCCGGTCGAATTCACCATCGTCGTGACGAGCGGCGGCGGCGGCGGCGTGTGGCTCGCGAGATAGGCGTTCACGGCGGGCGCGTAGCTGCCGGCCGTCAGCAGGCGCATCTGGTCCGCGTACTGCGGCAGATTCGACGGATTCGGATTGTCGAGCTGGTAGTACGCGCCGACCGTGCCGTAGGACGGCACGAAGCCCGCGCAGCTCACCGGGCTCGCGCCGTTGTTCGAGTTGCCGACATAGTCGCTCGCCATGTCGCAGTTCGCGTTGTAGTTCAGGATCGACGACTGCAGCACGATGCCGGCGAGCTTCACGCCGGCCGTCTCGAGCAGGTTCGTGAGCACGTCGGTGCGAGGCGTGCCGTACGACTCGCCGAACAGGTATTTCGGCGAATCGTTGCGCTGGTTCACGGCGAGGTAGCGCATCACGAAGTCGCGGAACGCGCCGCCGTCCTGGTCGACGCCCCAGAACGTCTGGTTCGTGTTCGGCGCGATCGCTTCCGAGAAGCCGGTGCCGATCGCATCGACGAACACGAGGTCGGTCGTATCGAGCAGGCTTTCCGCGTTGTCGACGAACGGGAACGTCGACGTGTTCGCGTTCGGGTCGCCCGTCTGGATCCGCTTCGGACCGAACGAGCCGAGATGCAGCCACACCGATGCGGAACCGGGGCCGCCGTTGTACAGGAACGTGACGGGCCGCTTCGCCGCGGGCTGGTTGTCGGCGGTGTATGCGACGTAGAAGAACGATGCTTCGGGCGCACCCGTCTGCGGATTGCGCGCGACGAGGTGGCCAGCGGTGGCCGTGTAACGGATCGTCTGGCCGTTCAGCGTGATCTGGTGATGGGTGACGGCGGCCTTTTCGACCGCGGCGGACGCGTCGAGCGACGCGGTCGCGCTCGACGAATAGCTGTTGGGATCGTTGTACGGCCTGTCCACCTGAGCGGCGGGATCGGCTGAATTGTCGGCGCCTGCCGCGGCGGACGACGTCACGTCGTCGTTGCAGGCCGTCAGAATCAGCGAAGAGAACACAACCCCCAACAACAGCTTCGCTTTGCTCGCTGGCATCGTTGCTTTCCTTCTCTCGAATGTTTTTGTGTGTCGAGCAGCCGGATAAGCCGCCCCCCGCCTCGATTGCGGCCGATAAGCCGAGGCGCTGGCCAATATACGCGAGCGGGTCGGCTTTGAAAAATTTGGAAATATTTGAGCGACGGCCGGTGCAGTGCACACCTTTCAGGAATGCTTCGTTTCGCGAACCATCGCTTTTCAGCTGCCTTTCAGAGGCTCGTGCGTTTACCGGGAAATACTAAAATTCCGCGGATTTCGTGCCATGACGTCAAACAGAATCGCACGCCCACAGGCATTGCTCAGTAAAGCGAAATAGACGATTTCGTCTAATGGATGCGACCCGAAATGCGGGCGACACGAATGCGCTGCGGCGCACCAATGACGCGCCGACGACGGAACGGACGATGCGACGGCGCGATCGCGCCGCTCACTGCGACTGAGGCAGCTCGGCCGCACCCATCCGGCGGGCAATCACGGCCGCGCGCTGCGCCTGGTAGGCCGAGCCGCGGTGCGCGTCGAACCAGCGCGGCTTCGGCAACATCACCGCAAGGCGCGCCGACTGCCACGCGCCGAGCCGGCTCGCGGGGATTCTGTAGTAATAGCGGGCGGCGGCCTCGGCACCGTACACGCCGCGGCCCCATTCGACCGAATTCAGGTAGATCTCGAAGATCCGCTCCTTGTCGAGCACCGTCTCGAGCATCCACGTGATGATCAGCTCCTGCCCCTTGCGGATGTAGCTCTTCTCGCGCGACAGGAACAGATTGCGCGCGAGCTGCTGCGTGATCGTCGAGCCGCCCGCGACGATCTTGCCGCGCGCCTTGTTCTTCTCCCACGCCTGCAGGATCGCGTCGACGTCGTAGCCGTTGTTGGTCGCGAAGGTCGAATCCTCCGACGCGATCAGCGCGCGCTTCAGGTTGCGCGAGATCTGGTCGTACGGCACCCACTGGTGCTGAATCTGCGCGGGCGGCTTGTCGTGCGACAGCCACCACGCATCGGTACGCATGAACGCGGTCGAACCGGGATTGACGAACGACCACAGCGCGATCTGCACGAGGTAGAACAGCTGCGTCGCGAGCCACGCGCCCGCGAACACCGAACCCGCATAGACGATCCAGCGGGTCGGGCTGACCGTGCGCGTGCGCTGCGTGCCGCTGACCGCCACCACCTGCCGCGCTCCGGTCAGGCCACCGCGAGCGCCTGGCGCAGCGCGGCCAGCACCGGTGCGCCGTCCGGCCGCACGCCGCGCCAGATGAAGAACGATTCGGCCGCCTGCTCGACCAGCATCCCGAGCCCGTCGGCCGTGCGCGCGCCGAGCGACGCCGCATGCTGCATGAACACGGTCGGCTGCGCGCCGTACATCATGTCGTACGCAAGCGTGCCCGCGCCGAACGCGGCCGCGTCGCACTCCGGCAGCGCCGCGTCGAGGCTGCCGGCCGTCGCGTTGACGATCACGTCGTACGGTTCCGCGCGAACGGCGTCAGGGCCGCCGCCCGACAGCACGCAGCCCGCATCGTGCGCGGCCTGCGTGAACTGGCCGACGAGCGCCTCGGCCTTGCTCGCGGTGCGGTTCACGATCGTGATCGACAGCGGTGCGCGCTCGAGCATCGGCAGCACCACGCCACGCGCCGCGCCGCCCGCACCGAGCAGCAGGATGCGCGCGCCCGCGAGCGACACGCCGAGATTCAGTTCGATGTCGCGCACGAGGCCAACGCCGTCGGTGTTGTCCCCGTAGATGCTGCCGTCGGCGTCGATGCGCAGCGTGTTTACCGCGCCCGCCGCCGCCGCGCGCGGCGACAGCGTGTCGGCGAGCGCATGCGCGTCGAGCTTGAACGGCACCGTCACGTTCGCGCCGCGACCACCTTCGGCGACGAACGCGCGCACGGCGGCCTCGAAGCCGTCGACCGGCGCGAGCCGGTGCTCGTAGACGATCGCCTCGCCCGTTTGCGCAGCGAACTGCGCGTGGATGAACGGCGACTTGCTGTGCGCCACCGGATTGCCGAATACCACGTAGCGGTCGGCGCCGCTCGTCGACGCGTTTGCGTTCACGATGCGCGCCCCTCTTCGCTTTCCTGGCCGTTGCCGGTCGCGGCGTCGCCGCCACCGACCGCCGCGCCGTCCGATTCGGCCAGCGCTTCGGCCTCGCTTTCCGCCGATGCATCTTCCGCATCGACCAGCGTGTCTTCGCCGCCTTCGGCCTCTTCCTCGTCGTCCGCCGCATCGCCGCTCGTCACGGTCGGCGCGTCGAGCACGTTCAAGAGCCGCACCGATGCCTCGATCGTCAGCTCGTCGAGCGACATCACGTCGAGCAGCACGCGCGTGCCGCGCGCATGCACGCCGAGCCCCGGCACGTGCAGCAGCAGCGGAATTTCCTCGAGACGCACGAGATCGCCCTTCACGACGCTCGCGACCACCTGCTTCTTCTGCTCCTGCGCGAGCCAGCGCAGGCACCAGAAGTACTCCATCCGGCGCTGGTAGTCGGCGTAGGCCGTGTAGGTATCGTCGAAGCCCTGCACGACCGCGTACAGATCGGCGTCCTTCGGCTTGAACGGCGCGGCGAGCTTCGCGGTGACGCCGTGCTGCACGCATGCGAGCAGCTGCCACTGGTTCACGAGGTCGACGTAGCGGCGCAGTGGCGACGTGCTCCATGCATATTGCGCGACGCCGAGGCCTTCGTGCGGCGCGGCCGACGTCTGCATCCGCGTGCGCTTCGGGCCCGGCGCGCCGAAGCCGCGCTGCGAACGGTAGATGCCCGGCACCGTGTGATCGTGCAGGAACGCACCCCACGTCGAGTTCGCGAGGATCGCGAGCTCCGACACGATCAGGTCGAGCGGCGACCCGCGGCGACGCGGCGTGATCGTCACGTGCTCGCCTTCGACGTAGAAGTTGTAGTCGGTGTTGCGCTGCACTTCGCGCTTCAGGCCATAGCCCGCGCGCGCGACCTGGCGCTTCTCGAACAGCGCCTGCGCGAGTGGCCACAGCACGGCGATGTCGTCCTTGTGCGGGTAGTCGCCGGTGCCGGCCGCGAGCGTCTCTTCGTTGACGAGCTCGTCGAGGTGGTTGTGGCGCAGGTTGTTCTTCACGAACACGAGCTCGGCGCGCGTCTCGTTCGCGACGATTTCCTGCGTGTCGCGGTTGACGATGATGTACAGCGACAGCGCCGGGCGGTAGTCCCCCTCCTTCAGCGTGAACACGTCTACGACGTCGTCCGGCAGCATCGTGATCTTGTCGCCCGGCATGTAGACGGTCGACAGGCGCGTGCGCGCGATCGTGTCGACCGCGTCGCCGCGCACGACGCCGAGCGCGGGCGCCGCGATGTGCACGCCGATCCGCACGCGACCGTCGGACAGGTGCTCGACCGAGAACGCGTCGTCGATTTCGGTCGTCGTGACGTCGTCGATCGAGAACGCCTCGACGTCCGCGCGCGGCAGGTCGTCCGGCAGCGCGCCGACCGTGACGGCCGGGAAGCCCGTGCCGTGCGGGAAGAATTCCGCGAGAAAACGCGCCTCGTGCAGCGCACGCGGCGACGCGATGCCGCCGCAGTCGAGCATCAGCCGCGCCGGCGACACGCCGCGCGCGCCGGCCGCCGCTTCCATCGCCTTGTATTCGATCGCGTTCTTGTCCGGCCGCGTCAACAGCCCGAGCACCTTGCCCGCGAACGCTTCCGGCAGCTTGCCGGCCTTCAGTTCCTCTTCATACTGCGCCTGGACGAGCGCCTGCTGGCGCTTGCGCTCGAGCGACGCGAGCGCCATCTTGAGCTGCTCTTCCGGCGCGCGCTGATACTGGCCGCGCCCCTTGCGGCGAAAGTAGACGGGCGAGCCGTGCAGCCGCAGCACCAGCGCCGCACGCTCGACCGGGCCGTAGGTCGCGCCGAAGTATTCCGCGGCCAGCGCCGTGTACGCGAATTCATCGGCCGGCGCGCATTCCCACAGAAAATCCAGGTCGATCTGCTGCGCGGCCGTGTCGGCTTCCTGCATCAGTTCGCTCGCGGCCGGCTTCTCGAATTCGATCAGCACGTCTTTTGCGCGCACTTTCGCTCGCCGCCCGCCGGGCAACTCGACCTGAAACGCGTCGCCCTGGCGCGACAGCACGCTGCCCGCCTTGAAACTGCCCGATTCCTCGAAGAAAACGTTCACTCAGTACTCTCGTTCAGACTGCCGGGCACCGCATCGGCGGCGCCGCATGATGATGGGAATTCAATCGGCATGACGCCGGGTTCATGACGTTTTGTCGTCGCAAAAGGCGAGAACGTCGTCGACATAGTCGGCAAATTCGCTGATCCCGTGATCGCTGCCTTCGATCACGCGCGTTTTCGCGCCCGGGTAATGGGCGAGCATCTCGCGGTAGTCCAGCACTTCGTCGCCCGTCGCTGCGAACAGATAGTAGCGTTCGGGCAGCGAAATCGCCGGCACGCGCAGCGCATCGAGCTCCTGCAGGTGATGGCGTTCGACGACGATCGAGCCGCCGCCATGCCACAACGGCTGTTCGCCCAGGTGCTGCTCGAGATCGCGCTGCGGCACGATCGCCGGATTCAGCAGCACGGCCTTCCAGCCGTGCTGCTCGGCGAGCCAGGTCGCGTAGTAGCCGCCGAGCGAGCTGCCGATCACCGTCACGTCGTGCGCATCGGCCACCTCGGCTTGCGCGACGGCGATCGCCTCGAGCGGCGACACCGACAGCGACGGGCAGCGCCACTCGTGCGTGCGGCCGAGCGCGGCCATGCGCGCGGCGAGCAGCCGCGACTTCTGCGACTCCGGCGACGACCGGAACCCGTGCAGGTACAGGATCACGCGCGGCTCCCGAGCGCGTCGAGCAGCTTCTGGTGCACGCCGCCGAAGCCGCCGTTGCTCATCACGAGCACGTGGTCGCCCGGGCGCGCGGCCTCGACGACCGACTTCACCAGCAGATGGAGATCGTCGAACGCGCGAGCTTTGTCGCCGAGCGGCGCGAGCGCGTCGCCGAGGTTCCAGCCGAGCGCGTCGCGCCCGGTCGGCGCGCCATAGCCGAACACCAGATTGGCGTCGGCAAGGCTTGCCGGCAGTTGCGCCTTCATCACGCCGAGCTTCATTGTGTTCGAGCGCGGCTCGAGCACGGCCAGAATGCGGGAGTTTTGACGACCGATGCGCGCACGAAGGCCGGCAATCGTGGTCTCGATCGCGGTCGGATGGTGCGCGAAGTCGTCGTAGACGGTCACGCCGTCGACGCTGCCGCGCACTTCCATGCGCCGCTTCACGTTGCGGAACGATGCGAGGGATTCGGCCGCCTGCGCCGGCGGCACGCCGACGTGGCGCGCGGCGGCGATCGCCGCGAGCGCGTTCATCCGGTTGTGGTCGCCCTGCACCTGCCACGCGACTTCACCGACGCGCTCGGCCTTCGAATACACCGCGAACCGCTCGTCGACCGGCACGCCGTCCTCGGCCGGCAGCGCCTGCCAGCCGCCGTCGACGCCGAAGCGCTCGACCTCGCTCCAGCAGCCGCGCGCGAGCACGCGCTCCAGCGCATCCGAACGGCCGTTGGTCACGATCCGCCCGACGCCCGGCACGGTGCGCACGAGATGGTGGAATTGCGTTTCGATCGCAGCGAGATCCGGGAAGATGTCGGCGTGATCGAATTCGAGATTGTTGAGCACCGCGGTACGCGGCCGATAGTGGACGAACTTCGAACGTTTGTCGAAGAACGCCGTGTCGTATTCGTCGGCCTCGATCACGAAGAAGCTCGAATCGGTCAGCCGCGCCGACACGCCGAAGTTCAGCGGCACGCCGCCGATCAGGAAGCCCGGGTTCAGGCCGGCATCTTCCAACAGCCACGCGAGCATCGACGACGTGGTCGTCTTGCCGTGCGTGCCCGCGACCGCCAGCACCCACTTGCCCGCCAGCACGTGCTCGCCGAGCCATTGCGGACCGGACACGTACGGCAGACCGCGATCGAGGATCACTTCCATCAGCGGATTGCCGCGCGTGACGACGTTGCCGATCACGAACAGGTCGGGCTTCAGGTCGATCTGCTCGGCGCCGTAGCCCTCGATCAGCGTGATGCCCTGCGCCTCGAGCTGCGTGCTCATCGGCGGATAGACGCCCGCGTCGCAACCCGTCACCGTGTGGCCCGCCTCGCGCGCGAGCACGGCAAGACCGCCCATGAAGGTGCCGCAGATGCCAAGAATGTGGATGTGCATAGATGAATGCTTTCGCGCCGCCGGGCGCCGTCGATTCGGAAAGATGGTCTGCGGCACGCCGGACAGGCCGCCCGGCCAACGACTTTCGCCGCGACACAAAGACCGTCATTGTAACTGACGGTCCGCCCTGCCCGGCGGCCCGAACGATGGATCCGGATGCCGGCCGGCGCGGCGGGCGGCACGCAGCCACACGGCGTTCGGGCGTGACGGCGATCGAGTATGATTGCCGGATCATGTCTCGCAAACCCCTTGTCGACCCGCGGCGCGCCCGCGAGGAAATCGCCCAGTCCGCCGCCCGCCTGATCGCGGAGGACGGCCTCGATTACGCCAGCGCGAAACGCAAGGCCGCGCGCCAGTTGTTCGGCGATACGCGCGTTGCCGGAGAATGGCTGCCGGATAACGACCTGATCGAGGAAGAACTGCGCGAGTACCTCGCCCTGTTCCAGAGCGACACGCAGCCGGACGAACTGCGCCGCCTGCGCGAGATCGCACTCGACTGGATGCGCCGGCTCGCGGAGTTCAATCCTTATGTGACGGGCGCGGTGCTGAACGGCACCGCGAACGCGCATTCGGACATCCATTTGCAGATATTCACCGACAACCCGAAGGACGTCGCGATCTACCTGCTGAACCAGAACGTTCAGTACGACGTGTCCGAGACGCGGCATTTCGCCGGTCGCGCGGACGTCGAGACGCTCAGTTTCCTGTGGCGCCCGCGGCGCGACGTGGACGCGATCGGCATTCACGTCGCGCTCTACGCGAGCGACGACCTGCGCGGCGCGGTCAAGGCCGACGCGCGCGGCCGGGTCGCGCGCGCAGACGCCGCCGCCTTGCACGCGCTGCTCGAAGCCGGCAACGCTCCTTCCGAACCGGAATGATTCAACGATGATGATGAAACGCATGTTGGCGCTCGCGGTGGTCGCGGCGGCCGCCGTCGCCGGCGGGATTGCCGCTGGCCATTGGTTCCGCGGCGGCAGCGCCGATGACGGCGTCGCCGTCGCGGCGCCCGCCGCGCAGGGCAACCCGGTCGACCAGCTGTGGGCCGCGTCGCTGACCGGCATCGACGGCAAGCCGGCGTCGCTCGCGTCCTTCAAGGGCCAGAAGGTCGTGGTCAATTTCTGGGCGTCGTGGTGCGGCCCGTGCGTCGAAGAGATGCCGGAACTCGTCGCGCTGTCGCATCAATACAAGCAGAAAGGCATCCGCTTCATCGGAATCGGCGTCGATTCCGACCAGAACGTGAAGAACTTTCTTCAGAAGGTGAAGGTCGACTATCCGGTTTTCATCAGCGGTTATGCGGGCGCCGATCTGGCCCGTAATTTCGGAAATACGGCCGGCGCGCTGCCGTTTACGGTCGTCATCGACGAAACCGGCAAGATTCGCGAGACAAAATTAGGACAAATCCAACCGGCCGACCTGAAAAAGACCCTCGACGCGTTGTGATCGTCCTGAACGGCCGCCCGCACGTTGGCGGCGATTTGTGCGTCGATCGCCGCAAATTCACGTGAATTCGCCGATACTTTGCCAGTGCGCCGGTAATTCTTGCAGGTCCCGCGCGCCCAGCCGTTCGGCAAAACTAGACAAATTTCTCTAAATAGCGCTAAAGTTCGCGCAATTCCGCAGAAATAGAAGCGACCATGACACGATTGCTGGTGCTGCACGGCCCCAACCTGAACCTTCTCGGCACCCGGGAACCGGAGGTGTACGGCCGCGTTACGCTCGCCCAGATCGATCAGGCGCTTGCCGCACGGGCGCAGGAAGCCGGCGCCGAACTGTCGTCGTTCCAGAGCAACCATGAAGGTGCGCTCGTCGACCGCATCCAGGCCGCGCGGGAGGAACAGACCGATTTCATCCTGATCAATCCCGCCGCGTATACGCACACGAGCGTCGCGATTCGGGACGCGATTGCCGGCGTCGGCATCCCGTTCGTCGAGGTTCATCTGTCGAACGTGCACCGCCGCGAAGCGTTCAGGCATCACTCCTACTTTTCCGACCAGGCCGAAGGCGTGATCTGCGGGCTCGGCTGGAAAGGTTATCTGTACGCGCTCGAGTACGCGCTGGACAAGCTGCAAGGCACGTCGCGCGGCTGATTTCGCGATCTAGATTCAGCGCCGGTCCCACCGGCGCTTTCACGTATTGAAAGGGGAATTCCCGATGGATCTTCGTAAGCTGAAAACTCTGATCGACCTCGTCTCCGAATCCGGCATCTCCGAGCTGGAAGTGACGGAAGGCGAAGGTAAGGTGCGCATCGTCAAGAACGCACCGCCGGTCTACGTGCAGCCGACGGCTGGATTTGCCCCGCAGGTCAGCGCACCGGCCCCGTCGGTCGCGCTGCCGGCCGACGGCGCGCCGGCCGCAGCAGGCGCTGCCGCACCGGCCGTGCCGCAAGGTCACGTCGTGACCTCGCCAATGGTCGGCACGTTCTATCGCGCGCCGTCGCCGGGCGCGGACCCGTTCACCCAGGTCGGTGACACGGTCAAGGAAGGCCAGACCATCTGCATCATCGAAGCGATGAAGCTGCTCAATGAGATCGAGTCGGACAAGGCCGGCGTGATCAAGGAAATCCTCGTCGAGAACGGCCAGGCCGTCGAATACGGCCAGCCGCTTTTCGTGATCGGCTAAGCCCGCTGCGCGGCCCAGCCGGCCGCGCGCCGCCGATGCTCGCCAGGCGCCGTTCGCGCGCCCCTCGAAGAGACGAATACTCGCTATGTTTGAAAAAATCCTCATTGCCAACCGCGGTGAAATCGCGCTGCGCATCCAGCGTGCGTGCCGCGAGCTCGGCGTCAAGACGGTGGTCGTCTACTCGGAAGCCGACAAGGAAGCCAAGTACGTGCGCCTCGCGGACGAAGCCGTCTGTATCGGCCCGGCCCCGTCGAACCTGAGCTACCTGAACATGCCGGCGCTGATCAGCGCCGCGGAAGTCACCGATGCCGAGGCGATCCACCCCGGCTACGGCTTCCTGTCGGAGAACGCCGACTTCGCGGAACGCGTCGAGCAGTCGGGCTTCACGTTCATCGGCCCACGTCCGGAAACGATCCGCCTGATGGGCGACAAGGTCACCGCGAAGCAGACCATGATCAAGACCGGCGTGCCGTGCGTGCCGGGTTCGGAAGGCACGTTGCCGGAAGATCCGAAGGAGATCGTGAAGATTGCGCGCGCGATCGGCTATCCGGTCATCATCAAGGCAGCGGGCGGCGGCGGCGGGCGCGGGATGCGCGTCGTGCACACCGAGGCCGCGCTCGTCAACGCGGTCAACATGACCCGCGAGGAAGCCGGCCGTGCGTTCGGCAACCCGCAGGTGTACATGGAGAAGTTCCTCGAGAACCCGCGCCACATCGAAATCCAGGTGCTGTCGGACGCGCACAAGAACGCGATCTGGCTCGGCGAGCGCGACTGCTCGATGCAGCGCCGTCACCAGAAGGTGATCGAGGAAGCGCCGGCGCCCGGCATTCCGCGTCGCCTGATCGAGCGCATCGGCGACCGCTGCGCGGACGCGTGCAAGAAGATGGGCTACCTCGGCGCGGGCACGTTCGAATTCCTGTACGAGAACAACGAGTTCTACTTCATCGAGATGAACACGCGCGTGCAGGTCGAGCACCCGGTGTCGGAGATGATCACGGGCGTCGACATCGTGCAGGAACAGATCCGCATCGCAGCCGGCGAGAAGCTCGCGCTGCGCCAGCGCGACATCCAGTTCCGCGGACATGCGATCGAATGCCGGATCAACGCGGAAGATCCGTTCAAGTTCACGCCGTCGCCGGGCCGGATCACGTCGTGGCATACGCCGGGCGGCCCTGGCGTGCGCGTCGACTCGCACGCCTACAATGGCTATTTCGTGCCGCCGAACTATGATTCGATGATCGGCAAGCTGATCACCTACGGCGCGACGCGCGACCAGGCGATCCGCCGGATGCGCATCGCGCTGTCGGAAATGGTCGTCGAAGGCATCCAGACCAACATCCCGCTGCACCGCGAGCTGATGATCGACTCGAAGTTCGTCGAAGGCGGCACCAGCATCCACTATCTCGAAAACCGGCTCGCCCAGAAGCAGCAGGTCGCACCGGAAGAAGCGTAAGCATGAGCTACCGCGAACTCGTCGTAGAACTGGCCCGTGAGCATGCGGAGGCGCTGTCCGACGCACTGCTCGAACTCGGCGCGCTGTCGGTGTCTGTCGAGGACGCCGACGCCGACACGCCCGATGAACAGCCGCTCTTCGGCGAGCCCGGCCTGGTTCCGGAGCGCACCGCGTGGCAGCACTCGCGCGTGATCGCGCTGCTGTCGCCCGATCACGAGCCGGCCGTGCTGCTCGCGGCGGCCGCGAACGAAATCGGCGTCGCCGAGACACCGAAGTTCGACGTGCGCGAAGTCGAGGAACAGGACTGGGTGCGGCTCACGCAGTCGCAATTCGAGCCGATTCCGATCGGCGAGCGGATCTGGGTCGTGCCGTCGTGGCACGACGCGCCCGACCCCGATGCACTGATCCTCGAACTCGACCCCGGCCTCGCCTTCGGCACCGGCAGCCACCCGACCACGCGCCTGTGCATGGAATGGCTCGAACAGTCGGTGAAGCCCGGCCAGTCGGTGCTCGACTACGGCTGCGGCTCGGGCATTCTCGCGATCCTCGCGCAGAAATGCGGGGCGAACCCCGTAGTCGGCATCGATATCGACCCGCAGGCGGTGGAATCGGCGCGGCAGAACAGCGAACGTAACCACGCGGCAGTCACGTACGGGCTGCCCGACGCGTGTCCGGCCGGCGAATTCGACATCGTCGTCGCGAACATCCTGTCGAACCCACTGAAGCTGATGGCGTCGATGCTCGCATCGAAGGTGAAACCGGGCGGGCACATCGCGCTGTCGGGCGTGCTCGCGCGCCAGGCGGACGAAGTCGCGGCCGTCTATGCGCGCTACGTCGACATCTCGGTCTGGCGCGAACACGAAGGTTGGGTATGCCTCGCCGGAACCCGGCGGGAAAGCCATTAGAATAGCGCTGTCCTTCACTCTGGCCAGCAGGCCGCCCGGCTCGACATGCTTCTTGCGACGCGCTGCCCTCATTGCGAAACCGTCTTCCGGCTGCAGCAGGAACAGCTCTCGCTGCATGACGGGCTCGTGCGCTGCGGACACTGCCAGCAGGTCTTCAACGCGTCGCAGTCGCTCGTGCCCGAGCCGGCGCTGACCGAAGCGGCGCCGGCCGAGCCGGCCGAGCCGGCCGCCGCCACCCCGCAACACGACGCCACGCCCGCGCGGCTCTTCGCCGACGCACCGGTCGGGTCGGCATCCGACACGGACTACAAGCCGGAAGGCTGGGACATGTGGGCGCCGTGGCTCGATGCCGGCGTCGACCCGGCGCTGCAGCACACCGGGCAGACCGTACGCGCCGAGCCGCTGGTGCCGCTCGCGCTGCCGGCCACTGAAGCCGGTGTCATTCATCTGTCCGGCACGCCCGCACCGATCGCCTCCGTCCCTGCCGAGCTGCACGCCGCGGTTGCGCCACCGGCCGAACCGGACGGAACGCCGCACGAAACCGACGCATCGGACACGTCGCTGGCCGCGCCGACTGTCGAGCCCGACCTGCGCGAACCGCGCTTCGTCGCGCACACGCCGTCGGCCGAACAAGCCGCAGCGGAGCCCGTCGAACCGGTTGGCAACGCGCGCTTCGCGGTGCCCGACGATGAACACGCGCCGCGTGAACCGCGCTTCGCATTCAGGCCGGCGCAAGCCGCAGCCGAATCCGAACGTGGACCCGGCAGCAACTCCGGCGAGCACGCGCCCGCACCGACCGCGGCCGCCAGCGAACCGGACGTCCAACCGGCCGCCACCTTCCCCGCCGCACTGACCGACGACGACCGCACGCACTTCGCCGTGACGCGCGAGTCGCGTGCGCCACAGCGGCACGGGATGCTCGGCGGCTTTTTCGGCGGCCTCGTCGCCGCCGCGCTCGCGGTGCTGCTCGTCGCGCAGCTTGCGTGGTGGCAGCGCGAACCCGTGATGATCTACTGGCCCGTCACGCAGGTCTGGTTCCGGCAAGCGTGCGCGCCGCTCGGCTGCACGGTCACGCCGCCGCGCGCGATCGACGGCCTGCGGCTCGACGCGGCCGACCTGCGCCAGCTCGACGGCCCGCGCGTGCTGGAGCTGAAGGTGCCGCTGACGAACCGTTATCGCGTCGCGCTCGCCTACCCGTCGCTCGAGCTGACGCTGCTCGACGACACGAATCACGTGACCGTGCGCCGCGTGCTCGCGCCGCGCGACTACGTGCGCCCGGGCACGCCGATCGACGCCGGGCTGCCGCCCGGCACGACACAAACGATGATCGTGCGTCTCGACACGAACGGCACGCCCGCCTCGAATTTCCGCGTCCAGATCTTCTATCCGTGACGCCCCGCGGCGCGCGCATGCGCGCCGTCTCAACCCGCGCGCCGCAGCGGCGCGCTATTTCGGAGCACGAACATGAGCAAAGTTACGCTGGGTGGCAACCCGATCGATCTCGCCGGCACGTTCCCGGCCGTCGGCTCGCAAGCCCCCGACTTCAAGCTGGTCGGCAAGGATCTCGCCGATCTGTCGCTCGCCAGCTTCGCCGGCAAGCGCAAGGTGCTGAACATCGTCCCGAGCCTCGACACGCCGACCTGCGCGACGTCGACCCGCAAGTTCAACGAAGCCGCGTCGTCGCTCGACAACACGGTCGTGGTCGTCGTGTCCGGCGACCTGCCGTTCGCCGCCACGCGCTTCTGCACGACCGAAGGCCTCGCGAACGTCGTGACGGCTTCGACGTTCCGCGGCGGCCGCGCATTCGCGAACGCGTACGGCGTCGACGTGACGAGCGGCCCGCTGGACGGCCTGACGGCCCGCGCAGTCGTCGTGCTCGACGCGCAGGACAAGGTGATCCACGCGCAACTCGTCGGCGAGATCAAGGACGAGCCGAACTACGACGCAGCGCTCGCCGCACTGAAGTAATCCGCAGCCGCCCGGCCCTGCCGCGCGAGGCCCGACGGTCTGCGCACCGGCCGGGCGGCCGCCTCCTTTTGCTCTCTACAGGAACGCACGCCTTGACTACGCTGATTTGCGGCTCGCTCGCCTACGACAACATCATGACCTTCGAAGGCCGGTTTCGCGAGCACATCCTGCCCGACCAGGTTCACCTTCTGAACGTGAGCTTCCTCGTGCCGACGATGCGTCGCGAATTCGGCGGTTGCGCGGGGAACATCGCTTACGCGCTGCACATGCTCGGCGGCGACGCGCGCATCATGGCGACGGTCGGCGCGAACGACGCCGACCGCTATCTCGAGCGTCTCGACAGCCTCGGCCTGTCGAAAGCCAATGTGCGCGTGGTGCCCGAAACGCACACCGCGCAGGCGATGATCACGACCGATCTCGAGAACAACCAGATCACCGCATTCCACCCAGGCGCGATGATGGAGTCGCACCTGAACCGTGCGGACGAAGTGCCGGGCGTGAAGCTCGGCATCGTCGCGCCGGACGGCTTCGACGGGATGGTCCAGCATGCCGAGCAATTCGCGAAGGCCGGCATCCCGTTCATCTTCGATCCGGGCCAGGGCCTGCCGCTGTTCGACGGTGCGACGCTGCGCCGCATCATTGAACTCGCGACCTTCGTCGCGGTCAACGACTACGAGGGCAAGCTCGTCAGCGACAAGACGGGCTGGTCCGAACAGGAAATCGCCAGCCGGGTTCAGGCGTTGATCATCACGCGCGGCGAGCACGGCTCCACCATTCTTCACAAAAACGGCGAAGAACATATTCCGGTCGTGCAAGCAGAGCGTGTCGTCGATCCGACCGGTTGCGGCGACGCCTTCCGGGGCGGCCTGCTGTACGGCATCGAGAACGGTCTCGACTGGGCAACCACGGGCCGCCTCGCGAGCCTGATGGGCTCGATCAAGATCGCCCACCAGGGGCCCCAGACCTACGCATTGACGCGCGCCGAAATCGACGTGCGCTTCGAGGCTGCCTTCGGTTACAGTCTCAAATGAATATTGCGGGAGAGCAAAGATGTTGACCAAGAAAACCCTCACGTTCGCGGCGATGCTGACGGCCACGCTGACGCTCGCCGGCTGCTTCACGGCGCCGGGCTCGGCGGATGTCTATAGCGTCGGCCAGGCGCAGCGCGAACAGACCGTCCGCATGGGCACGGTCGAAAGCGTCCGCGCGGTGCGCATCCAGTCCGACGGCGGCGGCAGCGCCATCGGCACGCTCGGCGGCGGTGCGCTCGGCGCAGTCGCGGGCAGCGCGATCGGCGGCGGCAAGGGGTCGATCCTGACGGCCATCGCAGGCGGTCTCGTCGGCGCGGTCGCGGGCAACGCGGTCGGCGAAAATCTCAGCACGGCGAACGGTGTCGAAATCACCGTGCGCCTCGACAACGGCGACCTGCGCTCGATCACGCAGGCGGCAAGCGGCGAAATGTTCCGCGCCGGCGAACGTGTGCGACTGCTGTCGAGCGGCGGCGTCACGCGCGTCACGCACTAACGAGCATCCTCAGCATGCGGCGCAAGCCGCGGTCGAACGCATGTGCGAAGCTGCACATGCGTTTTTTTTCGTCCGCAATTCGTTGCCGGCCGACGGTGGGCGCTACGATGAATACGGACGAAAAAAATCCCGCCACCTGAGCCAGATAGCGGGATCGATTGAGTAGCGCTACTCAACCCGCGGACACCGCGTGAGTGTCCGGGTAGTACTGGTCAGCCGCGATTACGGACGGCTGCCGGTCGGGAACGGCCATGCCGCTGCCGGGTTGAGCGCGGTCTTCACGCCCGATGCCGGCGCGACCGATGCGGTCGACGCGGTGGTTGCCGGTGCAGCCTTCTTCACGACGGCCTTCTTCGGAGCAGCAGCCTTCTTCGCCGGTGCAGCAGCCTTCGGTGCGGCAACCTTCTTCGCAGGGGCAGCCTTCTTGGCGGGCGCAGCCTTCTTCGCAGCGGCCTTCTTCGCAGGCGCAGCCTTCTTGGCAGCAGCCTTCTTCGCAGGCGCGGCCTTCTTCGCAGCAGCCTTCTTCGCCGGCGCGGCCTTCTTCGCAGCAACCTTCTTCACCGCGACCTTCTTGGCGGCAACCTTCTTCGCTGCGGCCTTCTTCGCCGGTGCTGCCTTCTTCGCGGCAACCTTCTTCACCGCGACTTTCTTCGCAGCGACCTTCTTGGCTGCAACCTTCTTCGTTGCGACCTTCTTTGCCGCGACCTTCTTTGCCGCGACCTTCTTCGCTGCGGCCTTCTTCGCCGGTGCTGCCTTCTTCGCGGCAACCTTCTTCACCGCGACCTTCTTCGCAGCAACTTTCTTCACTGCAGCGGCTTTCTTCGCCGGGGCTGCAGCCTTCTTCGCTACGGTCTTCTTGGCAGCGACCTTCTTAGCAGCCGGTTTTTTCTTGGCAGTAGCCATGTTGTTCTCCTTCAGGTTCAGATGAGAGTCAGTTCAAACTACACCCTTCGTCAAAACCCGCTTCCCGCGGACGCTGTTCAGGACGTGCGCTTCGAAGCGGGCTATTCATCGGCGTACGCGGATACCACGCGCTTACGCTAATGAATACGGTATGGCGCGCGAGACCCCATGGCCTCGCGCGCCAAATCAAGTCGGTAGCCGGCGCACCTCGCACCGCTACCCCTAATCGCTTGATCAAGCGGACCGCCACACGGCCGTCCGCTTTTTCCGGAGGGAAGTTTGCCCATCCCACTGAAGGGTTCGCAAAGTGCCGATCATGTCGTTGGGCCGTTAAGGCACCGGGCATGCTTTGCATCAGGCGTTCTTGCTCCTAAACCTTGGGCCGGGGCCGAGAGGCCGCCGGCTGCTCCATCATGTGACGGGTTCGCTGCTGCGGGTTATTCCCAGGACAGCGCGCCGCCCGTCTGATACTCGATCACTCGCGTCTCGAAGAAGTTGCGCTCCTTCTTCAGGTCGATCATCTCGCTCATCCACGGGAACGGGTTTTCCTCGTTCGGGAACAGCGGGTCGAGGCCGATCTGCTGGCAACGGCGGTTGCTGATGAAGCGCAGATAGCTCTTGAACATCGACGCGTTCAGACCCAGCACGCCGCGCGGCATCGTGTCCTCGGCGTAGCGGTATTCGAGTTCGACAGCCTGCTTGAACAGCTCGCGGATCTCGGCGCGGAATTCCGCGGTCCAGAGATGCGGGTTCTCGAGCTTGATCTGGTTGATCAGGTCGATGCCGAAATTGCAGTGCATCGATTCGTCGCGCAGGATGTACTGATATTGCTCTGCAGCACCCGTCATCTTGTTCTGGCGGCCGAGCGCGAGAATCTGCGTGAAGCCGACATAGAAGAACAGGCCTTCCATGATGCAGGCGAACACGATCAGCGACTTCAGCAGCTTCTGATCCGCTTCGAGCGTACCGGTCTTGAAGGCCGGGTCGGTCAGCGTGTGGATGAACGGGATCAGGAATTCGTCCTTCGCGCGGATCGACGTGACCTCGTGGTACGCGTTGAAGATCTCGCCTTCGTCGAGACCGAGCGATTCGACAATGTATTGATACGCGTGCGTGTGGATCGCCTCTTCGAACGCCTGGCGCAGCAGGAACTGCCGGCACTCGGGCGCCGTGATGTGGCGGTACGTGCCGAGCACGATGTTGTTCGCGGCGAGCGAATCGGCCGTCACGAAGAAACCGAGGTTGCGCTTGACGATGCGGCGCTCGTCCTCGGTCAGACCGTTCGGGTCCTTCCACAGTGCGATGTCGCGGGACATGTTGATTTCCTGCGGCATCCAGTGGTTCGCGCAACCCGCCAGATACTTTTCCCACGCCCACTTGTACTTGAACGGCACCAGCTGATTGACGTCAGTCTGGCCGTTGATGATGCGCTTGTCGGCGACATTGACCCGCGTTTCCGAACCGCCAGCGGGAACAGCCGATGCTTGCGGCGGCACCGCAAGATCGCCTTCGAAAATGTCGCGGACCTGATGGGCGGCAGGCGCTGCCGCCTGCATTCCGACAGCCATCCCTGCGGAGGTGCGCATCGCGTTTTGCTGCGCTCCGCTCGCGGGGGTTACGGCAGTCTTCTCGTCATCCCAGTTGAGCATAAATTCTCACCATCAATTTAGAACGGTTTGTACCATCTTTTCCTGAGCGATAAAAGGGCTCGCTCACGAAAAATCCTTTTTTCGATTCGCGTTGCGACCTCGATACAACACTTTGAGCAACGCATCGTCGTTCATGCGGCGCGCGACGCGTGTCGCACATGTATCGCGAGGTGCGCTCGACGCATCGAACGCTGATCGAAACGCGACGTCGTCGGGGATGTTTCGATCGCTTGTCACTGCCTGCAACGCAAGTGGCGCGTTACAGATTCCTTATCATTTTTTTAGTAGAGAGCGGCGCACACTTCAACCTCGATCGGTTGTCGTGCACGCCGCCCGAACCTTCTTCAGGTCATGCGCGCCGTGTTACTGGCAGGCTTCGCACTCGTCGAAGCCCGGATCGCCCGGACGCATCGTGCACACCGGACCGTCTGCTTCGACCGGCGCCAGCGCCGGTGCCGCATTGACCGCGCCCGACGATGCATCGCCGCCTGCCGCACCGAAGCCGCCTGCCGCGCCTTGCGCGCCGCCGCTGCTCGAGCCACCGCTCGTCGGCACTGCGTTCAGCGCGCCATGTGCGACCGTCGACTTCTCGACGTGCGTCGCCGCCATCGTGCGCAGGTAGTAGGTCGTCTTCAGACCGCGCAGCCATGCGAGCTTGTAGACCTCGTCGAGCTTCTTGCCCGACGCGCCGCCCATGTAGATGTTCAGCGACTGCGCCTGGTCGATCCACTTCTGGCGACGCGATGCCGCTTCGACCAGCCACGTCGGGTCGACCTCGAACGCGGTCGCGTAGATCGCGCGCAGGTCGGCCGGGATGCGGTCGATGCGCGACAGCATGCCGTCGAAGTACTTCAGGTCGGCCACCATCACTTCGTCCCACAGGCCGCGCTCCTTCAGGTCGCGAACGAGGTACTCGTTGACCACCGTGAATTCGCCCGACAGGTTCGACTTCACGTACAGGTTCTGGAAGGTCGGCTCGATGCACGCCGACACGCCGATGATGTTCGAGATCGTCGCCGTCGGCGCGATCGCGACGCAGTTCGAGTTGCGCATGCCGTGCGAGGCGATCCGCGAACGCAGCGTCGTCCAGTCGAGCGACGCCGACGTGTCGACCTCGACGTAGCCGCCGCGCGCTTCCGTCAGCAGCTTCAGCGTGTCCTGCGGGAGGATGCCGCGATCCCACAGCGAGCCGCGGTAGCTCGAGTAGCGGCCGCGTTCCTCGGCCAGCTCGGTCGACGCGTAGTACGCGTAGTAGCAGACCGCTTCCATCGAACGGTCGGCGAACTCGACCGCCGCTTCCGACGCGTACGGCGTGCGCAGCAGGTGCAGGCAGTCCTGGAAGCCCATGATGCCCATGCCGACCGGGCGGTGCTTCAGGTTCGAGTTACGCGCCTTCGGCACCGCGTAGTAGTTGATGTCGATCACGTTGTCGAGCATGCGCATCGCGACGCTGATCGTGCGCTTCAGCTTGTCGTGGTCGAGCGCGTAGCTGCCGTCGGCCTGCTTCACCAGGTGGGCGACGAGGTTCACCGAGCCCAGGTTGCACACCGCGATTTCGGTGTCGCTCGTGTTCAGCGTGATTTCCGTGCACAGGTTCGACGAGTGGACGACGCCGACGTGCTGCTGCGGCGAGCGCACGTTGCACGGATCCTTGAACGTGATCCACGGGTGGCCCGTTTCGAACAGCATGCCGAGCATCTTGCGCCAGAGCTGCTGCGCCGGGATCTTCTTGAACAGCTTGATCTCGCCGCGCGCGACCTTGTCTTCGTAAGCCGTGTAAGCCGCTTCGAACTCCGCGCCGAACTTGTCGTGCAGGTCCGGGCAGGTCGACGGCGAGAACAGCGTCCAGTCGGCGCCTTCCATCACGCGCTTCATGAACAGGTCGGGAATCCAGTTCGCCGTGTTCATGTCGTGCGTACGGCGGCGATCGTCGCCGGTGTTCTTGCGCAGCTCGAGGAATTCCTCGATGTCGAGGTGCCACGATTCGAGGTACGCGCACACCGCGCCCTTGCGCTTGCCGCCCTGGTTGACCGCGACGGCCGTGTCGTTGACCACCTTCAGGAACGGGACCACGCCTTGCGACTTGCCGTTCGTGCCCTTGATATGCGAGCCGAGCGCACGCACGCGCGTCCAGTCGTTGCCGAGACCGCCGGCGAACTTCGACAGCAGCGCGTTTTCCTTCAGCGCTTCATAGATGCCGTCGAGGTCGTCCGCGACCGTCGTCAGGTAGCACGACGACAGCTGCGAGCGATGGGTGCCCGAGTTGAACAGCGTCGGCGTCGAGCTCATGAAGTCGAAGCTCGACAGCACGTTGTAGAACTCGATCGCGCGCGTTTCGCGGTCGATCTCGTTCAGCGACAGGCCCATCGCGACGCGCATGAAGAATGCCTGCGGCATTTCGATGCGGGAACCGTCGACGTGCAGGAAGTAGCGGTCGTACAGCGTCTGCAGGCCGAGGTAGCCGAACTGCAGGTCGCGATTCGCGTCGAGCGCGTCGCCGAGACGCTTCAGGTCGAACTGCAGCAGCTTGTCGTCGAGCAGGCCGGCGTCGACGCCGCGCTTCAGGAACTGCGGGAAGTATTCCGCGTAGCGGGTCGACATCTCGGCCTGGACCACTTCCTCGCCGAGGATCTCGCGGCGGATCGTGTGCAGCAGGATGCGGGCCGTGACCTGGCTGTACGCCGGATCCTTTTCGATCATCGTGCGCGCAGCGAGGATCGCCGAGTCGTAGACCTGGCTCATCGGCACGCCGTCGTACAGGTTCTTCACCGTTTCCGCGACGATCGGGTCAGGGTTAACCGCAGCGCCGAGGCCGTCGCATGCCGACACGATCAGCGCACGCAGCGCGTTCATGTCGAGCGGGCGCGTGACGCCGTTGTCGACGACGTTGATGCCGGTGCTCGCCTCGCCGCCCGCTGCCGCTGCTTCCTCGCCCGCATGCTGGCGCTCGAGGTGGCGCTTCTCGCGATACAGCACGTACGCGCGCGCGACGTTGTGCTCGCCGCCGCGCATCAGCGCGAGTTCGACCTGGTCCTGAATGTCTTCGATATGGAACGTACCGCCGTTCGGACGGCTGCGCACGAGCGCGCGAACGACGTTGTGCGTCAGTTGCTCGACGAGTTCGCGTACGCGCGCCGATGCCGCGCCCTGCCCGCCGTTGACGGCCAGGAAAGCCTTGGTCACCGCAATCGCGATCTTCGAAGGCTCGAACGACACCACGCTGCCGTTGCGTCGGATCACCTTGTAGTCGGCGAACGTGGCCTGCGGCGCGAGCGCCTGCGCGCCCTGTTCGGTCCCGCCGAGCGGACGGCTCGAGGCGCTCTCGTACTGGGACGTCGCGTTGTCGGTGGTTTGCATGTGCAAAGCTCCTGGTGTTGGATGGTGCGGAGAGAACCGCGGATTAAAACGAACGCTGCGCAATAAGGTGCGCGAGCGGTAAGAGGCGAGCGATGCGTCGGGGAAGCCGGTTCGGTCGATGCGCGACAACCGATCCGGTCGTGTGCTTCGTCATGTGTCCCCTGCCCCGTCGAAGTTCGCTGCGCTTGATCGCGACGCCCGGACCGCCCGGCCTGGCGCGCCGCCCTGAGAACCCTGTCCGCCGGCGTTGCCCGCCGGCCGGTGCCGCTCGGGTTTCCCCTGCGACACACACTATATCTAGTACAGAACCGCTCAACTGGCACCAAGTATAGTGGACATTCGGAGGACGTCCAAACGGTTAATTTGCGATGGAGGTCTTGACATCGCTCACGCGCAGACACGACAAGGCATTGGTCGGAGAAAAAACTTTCCCCGGTCAAAAAACCCCGCGATCAGTGCTGACGGAACGGAAAGTATTCGGCGGAAAAACCGGCATCGCTCGCGAAGCGTTGCCAATCGAAGTGCGGGCCCGGGTCGGTCTTGCGGCCCGGCGCGACGTCCGAGTGCCCAGCAAATGCGTCGACCGGATAGCGTGCGGCGAGCGCGCGGGAGAGCGCGGCGAGCATCGCATACTGCGCGTCGTCGAACGGCACATCGTCCGCGCCTTCGAGCTCGATGCCGATCGAGAAGTCGTTGCAGCGTGTCCGGCCGAAGAACTCGGACGCGCCCGCATGCCACGCGCGCTCGTCGCACGACACGAACTGCACGAGTTCGCCGTCGCGGCGGATCAGGAAGTGCGCGGACACGCGCACGCCGCGCAGGTGGCTCTGGTAATAGGGGTGCGCATCGCAATCGAGACGGTTCAGGAACAGCGATTCGATCGCGTCGCCGCCAAACTCGCCGGGCGGCAAGCTGATGTTGTGGACGACGACGAGCGTCGGCACCGCGCCGGCAGGTCGCGCCTCGAAATTCGGCGACGGTGCATGACGCGCTTCGCGCACCCAGCCGCGTGCATCGACCGACAGCAGCGCTGCGTCGCTCATCGGGCGTCGTGGCCGCTCGCGCGTGCGCCGTGGCGCTGCGCGTGCTCAGTGCTGCAGAAGTATTCGCCGCCCACTGCGACGGCGTCGCCCTTCGGCGCATGCACACCGCATTCGGCGCAGCGCACCATCGGCTCGGGCAGCGAGCGCGCGTCGCCGTTCGGGCGTGCCGTACCGGCACCGCCGTCGTAGCCGCCACCGCGGCCGGTGCGCGCCTGCGCATGCTCCTGGGCCTGGCGCAGCTTGCGCGCGAGCCACGAACCCGCGAAGAAAAGAAGAATCAGGAGAAGAATCTGTCGCATCGGAAACCTGCGTTCAAACCACGGAGCGGTGCAGCAGCACCTCGAAAACGAACCGGCTGCCGACATACGCGAACAGCAGCGCGGCAAACGACACGAGCACCCAGCGCGCGGCGCCGCGCCCGCGCCAGCCCGACGTCTTGCGGGCCACCAGCAGGCCGCCGAACATCAGCCACGACAGCACCGCGAACACGGTCTTGTGATCGAGCCGCAGCGCGCGTGCATCGACCTGCTCGCTGAACAGGATCCCCGACGCGAGCGTCAGCGTGAGCAGCACGAAGCCGGCGCCGATCAGGCGGAACAGCAGCTTCTCGAGCGTGAGCAGCGGCGGCAGCGTTTCGAGCCAGCTCGCGATCCAGCCGGTCGAACCGTCGCGCCCGCCGCTTCTCAGCGATTGCAGGCGCCGCTCGACCATCAGCATCAGGACTGCGTGCAGCGCGGCGATCGCAAAGAGGCCGTATGCGATGTTCGCGATCAGGAAGTGCATCTTGAACAGCGGTGCTGCGGCATAAGGCAGCACCCGCACGCCACCGAACACGAGCGGCAGCAGCGACGCGCCGCACGCAAGCGGCAGCACGAGAAGGCGCAGGCTGTCGAGCGGGAAGAAGAAGCTCTCGATCCAGTAGATGCCGGCGCCGAGCCAGAACATCGCGGACAGCGCGAACGCGAACCCGAAGATCATCGCGTCGTGCGGGAAGATCGTCATGTGCAGCAGCACGCCGTGCGCGACGAGCGCCGCGAACAGCAGCGCGCGGCCGGCCGAGCTCATCCCCGACGCGGCGGACGCCGGAACCGGCACGGCCGGCACGCTCGCGACGAGCGGCGTCGCGCCCTGGCGGTGCGTGCGCCAGCCTGCGACGGCAAGGCCGCCGTACAGGAATGCGGTGAGGGCATACAGTACAATATCCATGTTCGAAGTTTACACTAGGCCCCCTCCCCGCGACGGCTCCCTTTGTTCGGTTCCGTTGCGCCTTCGGGCCCCACTGTCCATCGCTCCCCATGCTCGACAATCTCACTCAACGGATGGCGCGCGTCGTCAAGACGCTGCGCGGCGAGGCCCGGCTTACCGAGGCGAACACCCAGGAGATGCTCCGCGAGGTGCGTCTCGCGCTGCTGGAGGCCGACGTCGCACTGCCCGTCGTCCGCGAATTCATCGCCAAGGTCAAGGAAAAGGCGCTCGGCGAGGAAGTGATCAGCAGCCTGTCGCCGGGTCAGGCGCTCGTCGGCGTGGTCCAGAAGGAACTGACCGCCGTGATCGGCGGCGACTACGAAGGCAAGGCCGCCGAGCTGAACCTTGCGGTCACCCCGCCTGCCGTGATCCTGATGGCCGGCCTGCAGGGCGCCGGCAAGACCACGACCGTCGGCAAGCTCGCGAAGCTGCTGCGCGAGAAGTACAAGAAGAAGGTGCTGACGGTGTCGTGCGACGTGTATCGCCCGGCCGCGATCATGCAGTTGAAAACGGTGACCGAACAGGTCGGCGCCGACTTCTTCCCGTCGACGCCGGACCAGAAGCCCGTCGACATCGCGGTCGCCGCCGTCGACTGGGCGAAGCGCCACTACCATGACGTGCTGATCGTCGACACGGCCGGCCGCCTCGGCATCGACGAGGTGATGATGCAGGAAATCGCCGCGCTGCACGGCACGCTGAAGCCGGCCGAAACGCTGTTCGTCGTCGACGCGATGCTCGGCCAGGACGCGGTCAATACCGCGAAGGCGTTCAACGACACGCTGCCGCTGACCGGCGTCGTGCTGACCAAGCTCGACGGCGATTCGCGCGGCGGTGCCGCGTTGTCGGTGCGACACGTCACGGGCAAGCCGATCAAGTTCGTCGGCGTCGCCGAAAAGCTCGACGGCCTTGAGGTGTTCCACCCTGACCGGATGGCGAACCGGATCCTCGGCATGGGCGACATCCTCGCGCTCGTCGAGGAAGCGCAGCGCGGCGTCGACGTGCAGGCCGCGCAGAAGCTTGCCGACAAGGTCAAGAAAGGCGGCGACTTCGACCTGAACGATTTCCGCGCGCAGATCTCGCAGATGAAGAACATGGGCGGCCTGTCGTCGCTGATGGACAAGCTGCCCGCGCAGTTCCAGCAGGCCGCGGCCGGCGCCGACATGGGTCAGGCCGAGAAGCAGATCCGCCGGATGGAAGGGATCATCAGCTCGATGACGCCCGCCGAGCGCGCGAAACCCGAAATCATCAAGGCGACGCGCAAGCGCCGCATTGCAGCCGGTGCGGGCGTGCCGGTACAGGAAGTCAACCGGATGCTGAACCAGTACGACCAGATGCGTACGATGATGAAGAAACTGAAGGGCGGCAACATGCAGAAGATGATGCGTGGCCTGAAGGGCATGATGCCCGGCATGCGCTGATTCCGCCCGTCGGCCGGCGCGCGGGTTTTTGCCGTAGCGCGCGCCTGCCGTTCTGCTTCATCCTTATTTGTATACCGACTGCTCGCCAGAACACATGAACCGCGAAGAAGCCCTCCACATTTTCGACCACTCCGAAGAGATCGTCTCGGCAGATGCCGTCAACGCGTCGATCTCCAGGATGGCCGACGCGATCCGCGCCGAGATCGGCGATGCGTTCCCGCTCGTTCTCTCGGTGATGGGCGGCGCCGCGGTGTTTACCGGGATGCTGCTACCGCATCTCGATTTCCCGCTGGAATTCGACTACATCCACCTGACCCGCTATCGCAACACGACGCAGGGCAGCCCGGAGATGCACTGGCGCGTCGCGCCGCGCGAATCGGTGAAGGACCGGATCGTGCTCGTGCTCGACGACATCCTCGACGAAGGCGAGACGATGGCCGCGATCCGCGACCGCATCCTCGACATGGGCGCGAAGCGCTTCATGTCCGCCGTGCTGTGCGAGAAGACGCTCACGAAGGCGAAACCGCTGCATCCCGACTTCTGCGGCTTCGCGGTGCCGGACCGCTACGTGTTCGGCTGCGGGATGGACGCAAAGGGCTACTGGCGCAACCTGCCGACGATCCGCGCGCTGACCGCGAACGTCTGACCCCCGCCCGCCATAAGAAAAAGCGGCGCTCCGGTTTCCCGGAGCGCCGCTTTTTTTCGTCGACTACGCCGCCCGTGCTACAGCTGGTGCACGAACGCCCGAATGCCGGCCAGCAGCATCTCGACCGAGATCGCGACGAGCACGAGGCCCATCAACCGCTCGAACGCCGCGACGGTCCGCTCGCCGAGCCACTGCTGGATCCGTTCGGCCAGCACCAGCGTGATCGCGCAGACGATCATCGTGACCGTCAGCGCACCGACCCACTCGAACATCTTGCCCGGCGCCTGCGACGTCAGCAGCATCACCGTCGCGAGCGCCGACGGCCCGGCGAGCGCCGGAATCGCGAGCGGCACGATGAACGGCTCGCCACCCGCGCGCGGATCGCTGCCGAGCGCGCCGTCGGGATGCGGGAAGATCATCCGCAGCGCGATCAAGAACAGCACGATACCGCCACCGAGCCGCAACGACAGATCGGTGAGGCTCATCATCCGCAGGAAGCGATCGCCGACCACCATGAAGAACAGCAGGATCACGAACGCGATCCCCACTTCACGCAGGATCAGCTTCACGCGCCGCTCGCGCGGCACGTCCCGCATCGCCGTGATGAACAGCGGGATGTTGCCGAGCGGATCCGTGATCAGCACGAGGAGCACGGTGGCCGACAGGAAGGTGTATTCCACCGTGTCCCCCGGTCGCGGCGCTTAGTGCGCGAGCGCGGCGCGGATCTTCTCCGTCACCGTCGCCGCGGCCGCGTCGGCCGGCAGCAGCGTCGCCTCGGCATCGCGGCGGCCCTGGTACTCGATCTTGCCTTCCTTCAGGCCGCGCTCGCCGATCACCAGGCGATGCGGCACGCCGATCAGTTCCCAGTCGGCGAACATCACCCCCGGGCGCTCGCCGCGATCGTCGAGGATCACGTCGATGCCGGCGGCCGTCAGTTCCGCATACAGCTTGTCGGCGGCCTCGCGAACCATGTCGCTGCGATCGTAGCCCATCGGGCACAGCACGACCTCGAACGGTGCGATCGACTCGGGCCAGATGATGCCCTTGTCGTCGAAGTTCTGTTCAATCGCCGCGCCGAGAATGCGCGTGACGCCGACGCCGTAGCAACCCATCAGCATCGGCTGCGGCTTGCCCGACTCATCGAGGAACGTCGCACCCAACGCTTCCGAATACTTGGTGCCAAGCTGGAACACGTGGCCGACTTCGATGCCGCGGCAGATGTCGATCGCGCCCTTGCCGTCCGGCGACGGATCGCCCTTCTTCACGTTGCGCACGTCGGCGACTTCCGGCTCCGGCAGGTCGCGGCCCCAGTTCACGCCCGCGATGTGATAGTCGACCTCGTTCGCGCCGACGACGAAATCGCTCATGTTCGCGACCGTGCGATCGGCGATCACCTTCACCGGCTTCTTCGTGCCGACCGGGCCGAGATAGCCCGGCGGCGTGCCGAACCATTCGACGATTTCCTGCTCGGTCGCGAACCGGTGGTTCTTCAGCCCCGGCAGCTTCGAGACCTTGATCTCGTTCAGGTCGTGGTCGCCGCGCAGCATCACGAGCCAGATGGTCGGCTCGGCGCCTTCGTTCTCGGTGGCGAGCACGATCGACTTGATCGTGCGCTCGAGCGGGATCGCCAGCAGTTCGGCGACCGCTTCGCACTTCGCCTTGCCGGGTGTCGCGACCTTCTCCATCGCTTCGGCCGGCGCAGCGCGCTCGGCAATCAGCGGCAGCGCTTCGGCCGCTTCGATGTTCGCCGCAAAGTCGGACGTCGGGCAGTAGGCGATCGCGTCCTCGCCGGTATCGGCGATCACGTGGAACTCGTGCGAGAAGTTGCCGCCGATCGAGCCGCTGTCGGCCGCGACCGCACGGAACTCGAGGCCGAGGCGCGTGAAGATGCGCACGTACGCGTCATACATCTTGCGGTACGACTCGTTCAGGCCGGCCGCATCCTTGTCGAACGAATACGCGTCCTTCATGATGAATTCGCGGCCGCGCATCACGCCGAAGCGCGGGCGGATCTCGTCGCGGAACTTCGTCTGGATCTGGTAGAAGTTCACCGGCATCTGCCGGTAGCTCTTGATCTGGTTGCGCGCGATATCGGTGACGACTTCCTCGTGCGTCGGCCCGATCACGAAGTCGTTGTCCTTGCGGTCCTTGAAGCGCAGCAGCTCGGGGCCGTACTGTTCCCAGCGGCCCGACTCCTGCCACAGCTCCGCCGGCTGCACGGCCGGCATCAGCAGCTCGATGGCGCCTGCCCGGTTCATTTCCTCGCGCACGATCGCCTCGACCTTGCGAATCGAACGCAGGCCGACCGGCAGGTAGTTATAGATGCCGCCGGCGACACGACGGATCATGCCGGCGCGCACCATCAGCTTGTGGCTGACGATCTCTGCGTCGGCCGGTGCCTCTTTGAGGGTGCCGATAAAGAAACGGGAAGCTTTCATGCGGACGGTTCCAAATACGGCGCCCCCAAGCGGGGCGCCCGAAAAAGTTTCAAGGTGAAAAAGCTGCGCGCGACGAACGACGATGGCGCAGATGACTTAGCAGACAAATCAGGGACAATTCAGCCGGTGTACCCCGCGCGGATTCGCTCCGTCACGGTGCGCAGCGCCCGTTATCTGTTTATAATCAAAGCAATTTTAAAGGATTCGAAGGTGGTTGTATGCTGGATCGTGAAGGCTTTCGCCCGAACGTCGGCATCATCCTCTTGAACGCGCGCAACGAGGTGTTTTGGGGCAAGCGGCTCCGCGAGCATTCCTGGCAGTTTCCTCAAGGTGGGATCAAGTACGGCGAGACCCCCATGCAGGCGATGTACCGGGAGCTGCACGAGGAAACGGGCCTGCACCCTGAACACGTCAAGATAATCGGCCGCACTCGCGACTGGTTGCGTTACGAGGTGCCTGACAAGTTCATCAAACGCGAAGTACGCGGCCATTACCGCGGCCAGAAGCAGATCTGGTTCCTGCTGCGGATGGTCGGACGCGATTGCGACATTTGCTTGCGCGCGACCGACCACCCGGAGTTCGATGCGTGGCGCTGGAACGAGTACTGGGTGCCGCTCGATGCGGTGATCGAGTTCAAGCGGGATGTCTATCAGTTGGCGCTGACGGAACTGTCGCGCTTCCTGCGCCGCCCGGCGCAGCGAGCCGACAAGCCGCGTGGGCCGCGTCCGTCGCGCTATCCGCGCGTCATCGGTGCGCAAGTCCAGCAGACGCTGACGATTGTCGACACAACGGTAGTGTGTTCGGAGATCGAAGTGGAGGCGAGCACGCTCGACGAGATGCCGCCCCGCGTGATCGTCGGCAAATGACAAGTCGGACTGCATGACCGGGCGCGACCTTGATGTCGCGCCCTTTTTTTACGAGGAATGCATATTGAAAGCGATTGCTCTCGCGCTCGCCTCGATCGTCGCGGCGGCCACGCTGGCCGGCTGCGCGAATTCGAAGGCGCCGACCAACAAGGATGACAGCACGTTCGTGTATCTGCTGGACCGTCAAGGCAACTGGAAGGAAAACGCGGTCGACACGCTGCCGCCGCTGCCGCAGGCCGGCGATCTGCTGCCGTTCAACGTGTCGCAAAACACGCCGCTCAAGTTCTCCATCGATGCGAAATCGCTCGCGGTCGGCACCGACGGCGTCGTGCGCTATGCAGTCGTCATCACGAGCCCGGCCGGCGCGCGCAACGTGAATTACGAAGGCATCCGCTGCGACACCTACGAATGGCGTCAGTATGCAGGCCTGAATTCGGATCACGACGGCTGGGACCGCACGGTCGAGAACGACTGGCGTCGCATCGAGAACGGCGAACTCAATGCATACCACTCGGCGCTGTACCAGGACTACTTCTGCTCCAACAAGATGCCGCAGGGCACGACCCAGCAGATCCTGGAGAACATCCGATTCCATCGCACCGCGATGAACCAGTTGCGCTGACGGCGCAACGCAGGCCGGCCGCCTGGCCGGCCCTGCCCCGCACCAGTCGAGACAACAAAAAGCCCGCGCAATGCGGGCTTTTTGTTGTCTCGCGACGTCTGGCCGAACGGTTATACGAGCACGAGGTTGTCGCGGTGAATCAGCTCCGGCTCCAGCATATAGCCGAGCACCGTCTCGATCTCGCCGCTCGGCTTGCGGTGAATCAGCTTCGTTTCCGCACTGCTGTAGTTCGTGAGGCCGCGCGCCACTTCACGCCCGTCGGGGCCGACACATGCGATCACCTCGCCGCGCGCGAACGCACCCTGCACGCCGATCACGCCGATCGGCAGCAGGCTCTTGCCGCCGGCCGTCAGCTTCTCGACTGCACCCGCATCGATCACGACGTGCCCGCGAACCTGCAGGTGATCGGCCATCCATTGCTTGCGCGCGGCCATCCGCGCGGTGCGCGCGATCAGCTGCGTGCCGATCGCCTCGCCCGCCGCCAGCCGCACCAGCACGTCGGCTTCGCGGCCACTCGCGATCACGGTGTTCGCGCCACTGTGCGCCGCACGCTTCGCCGCGAGAATCTTCGTCAGCATCCCGCCGCGGCCGAGGCTCGAGCCTGCGCCGCCCGCCATCGCCTCGAGCTCCGATGCCCCCGCACTGGCTTCCGCGACGAGCGTCGCGTTCGGATCCTTGCGCGGATCGGCGGTGAACAGCCCCGGCTGGTCGGTCAGGATGATCAGCGCATCGCCTTCGATCAGGTTCGCGACGAGCGCGCCGAGCGTGTCGTTGTCGCCGAACTTGATTTCGTCGGTGACAACCGTGTCGTTCTCGTTGATGATCGGCACGACGCCGAGCCGCAGTAGCGTGAGCAGCGTCGAGCGCGCGTTCAGGTAGCGTTCGCGATCCGCAAGGTCGGCATGCGTGAGCAGGATCTGCGCGGTGCGGATGTCGTGCTCGGTAAAGCGGCTTTCATAGACTTGCGCAAGCCCCATCTGGCCAACCGCGGCGGCGGCCTGCAGCTCGTCGATCTCGCGCGGACGCTTGCTCCAGCCGAGCCGCTGCATCCCTTCGGCAATCGCGCCCGAACTGACGAGCACCACTTCCTTGCCCTGCGCGCGCAGCGCGGCGATCTGGGCCGCCCAGCGGCCGATTGCAGCATGATCGAGCCCCTTGCCGTCGTTGGTCACGAGGCTCGAGCCCACCTTCACCACCAATCGCTTCGAATCCGCGATGATCGAACGCATCGTGCGCTGTCTCCTGTATCTGATGCCTGCCCGGCCGGGCGCGATTAAATTCCGGCACCGGGCGCGACGCCCGGTGCATTTCGGCCCGCTCAGGCGTCGTCGCCGGGCGTCGCGCCGCCATCGGCGGCCGGCGCATCGCGGAACCGCACGTCCGCGGCCAGATCTTCCTCTTCCGCCGCGCGATGCGCGTCCGAATGCTCGGCGAGGTAATCGTAGATCGCGTAGCACAGCGCTTCGCAGCCCTGGCCCGTGAGCGCCGAAATCTCGAACACCGGGCCGTCCCAGCCGAAACGATCGAGGAAATCGGCGACGCGTGCCTCGCGCTCGTCTTCCGGCACCATGTCGAGCTTGTTGAGGACGAGCCAGCGCGGCTTCTCATAGAGCGCCTCGTCGTACTTGCGCAATTCGCCGACGATCGCCTTCGCTTCCGCAACCGGATCGACGCTTTCGTCGAACGGGGCCAAATCGACGAGATGCAGCAGCACGCCGGTGCGCTGCAGGTGCCGCAGGAACTGGTGGCCGAGGCCCGCGCCTTCGGCTGCGCCCTCGATCAGCCCCGGGATGTCGGCGATCACGAAGCTCTTGCTCGGGCCGACCCGCACGACGCCGAGGTTCGGCGCGAGCGTCGTGAACGGATAATCGGCGATCTTCGGCTTCGCGTTCGACACCGACGAGATGAAGGTCGATTTGCCGGCGTTCGGCATGCCGAGCAGGCCGACGTCGGCGAGCACCTTCAGCTCAAGCCTCAGCATGCGCCGTTCGCCGGGCTTGCCGTCGGTCTTCTGGCGCGGCGCGCGGTTCGTGCTCGACTTGAAATGCAGGTTGCCGAGACCACCGGCGCCACCCTTCGCAAGCATCACCTGCTGGTCGTGCTCGGTCAGGTCGGCGATCAGCTCGCCCGTGTCCATATCGGTCACGACCGTGCCGACCGGCATGCGCAGCGTGACGTCGTCACCGCCCTTGCCGTAGCAATCCGAGCCGCGACCGTTTTCGCCGTTGCGCGCCAGGTGCTTCTTCGCGTAACGGTAGTCGATCAGCGTGTTGATGTTGCGGTCGGCGATCGCGTAGACGTTGCCGCCCCGGCCGCCGTCGCCGCCGTCCGGCCCGCCAAACGGAACGAACTTCTCGCGGCGCATCGACGCGCTGCCATCGCCTCCGTCGCCGGCGATGACTTCGATTCGTGCTTCGTCAATGAACTTCATTCGTCACTCCGACCAGTATTTCCGCTATTGTGCCGCGCGCCGGCACGCTTGAACAATCTGCCGTTCGGCCGATTGCCCGCCGTTCGCGACAGCCGCCGGCGCGCACATGCGCGCGGCGGCCAAATAAAAAAAGGCCCCGCGAAGACTGCGGGGCCTTTCGGCTACGAAGCCCGTGGGTGCCTGAACTTAGGCAGCCGCCGGGACGACGATGACCAGATGCTTCTTGTCCGCGCCCTTGGTCGCGAACTTGACGTGACCGTCGACCAGCGCGAACAGGGTGTGATCCTTGCCCATGCCGACGTTCTCGCCAGCGTGCATGCGCGTACCGCGCTGACGCACGATGATGCCGCCAGCGTTGATCGCCTGGCCGCCGTACACTTTCACGCCGAGACGTTTCGACTCGGAGTCGCGGCCGTTCCGGGAAGAGCCGCCTGCCTTTTTGTGTGCCATCTGATTGCTCCTTTACCGAGGCGCTTACGCGTTGATCGCGTCGATGCGCAGCTCAGTGTAGTTCTGGCGGTGGCCGCCGTGCTTTTGGTAGTGCTTCCGGCGACGCATCTTGAAGATGGTGACCTTGGCATGACGACCGTGCGACACAACGGTGGCCTTGACGGAAGCCCCACTGACCAGCGGCGTACCGAACTTAATCGATTCGCCTTCGCCCACTGCGAGAACCTGGTCGAGCGTGATTTCAGCGTCAATGTCAGCCGGTATCTGTTCTACTTTGAGTTTTTCGCCAACGGCAACCTTGTACTGCTTGCCGCCGGTTTTTATGACCGCGTACATTGAGAACCTCACTCTGGATCCAATTTTTCCGCACACCACGCGCGGAAAACACGTGATTATACATGGGGTTAGCACCCAAGTCAAAGCCGATCCGCGATTGCCGCGCGCGAGCCTCGGCCGGACGGCCAAAATCACCGTGCAGGCACGTCCGACAGACCGGGATATCGCGGATTCGACTTATAATCCGCCGCATCACCCATTTCGATCATCATGTCGTCGTCCACCGCCTCCCCCACCCTCAGCGCCGCCCACCTGCTCGCTCCGATCACCAGCGACATGGAGCAGGTGAATCGCGTTATCCGGCAAAGCCTCGCGTCCGACGTGCTGCTGATCAACCAGATCGCCGAGTACATCATCGGCGCGGGCGGCAAGCGGCTGCGTCCGGCCCTGCTGCTGCTCGTCGCCGGCGCCCTCGGCGAGACGTCGCACCAGCGGCACGTGCTGGCCGCCGTCGTCGAGTTCATCCACACCGCCACGCTGCTGCATGACGACGTCGTCGACGAGTCCGAACTGCGGCGCGGCCGCCAGACGGCCAACGCGCTGTTCGGCAACGCAGCGAGCGTGCTGGTAGGCGACTACCTCTATTCGCGCTCGTTCGAGATGATGGTCGGCGTCGGCAAGATGCGCGTGATGGAAATCCTGTCGGAAGCGACGACGATCATTTCCGAAGGTGAAGTGCTGCAGCTTCTGAACATGCACGACGCGGACGTCGACGAGACGCGCTACATGCAGGTGATCCGCTACAAGACGGCGAAACTGTTCGAAGCATCGGCGCGCCTGGGCGCGGTGCTCGCCGGCGCCGATGCGCCGACCGAAGCCGCGGCGGCCGAATACGGCCGCCGGATCGGCACCGCGTTCCAGATCATGGACGACTGGCTCGACTACGCGGGCACGGCCGAAGCAATGGGCAAGAACGCCGGCGACGACCTGCGCGAAGGCAAGCCGACGCTGCCCCTCATCTATCTGATCGAACGCGGCACGCCTGAACAGTCGGCACTCGCACGCGAGGCGATCGAACAAGGCGGCACCGATCGCTTCGATACGATTTTCGACGCGATCACGCGTTCGGGCGCACTCGACCATACGCTCGAATGTGCACGCCAGGAAGCACAGGCCGCTGCTGCCGCGATCACCGCGTTCCCGGATTCGATCTACAAGGAAAGCCTGCTCGCGTTGTGCTCGTACTCGACGTCGCGACAGTCGTAAACGCGTCGCGAACGAGAGGCGATACCTTGCCCCAAAAATTTTTTCATCAAGGTATTCCCTTTTCGAAAAAACATCGTTATAGTTACGTTCTTGCTTGAGACGACGCAGCGATCTTCACGAAGAAAGCGAAGTTGGAAGAGCAAAAAATCGGGGTGTAGCTTAGCCTGGTAGAGCGCTACGTTCGGGACGTAGAGGCCGGAGGTTCGAATCCTCTCACCCCGACCAGATTTGAAAAAACCGTGCACCGTGTGCACGGTTTTTTTTTGCCTTCTTTTCGCCCGGTCTCACGAACCCTCGTGCCACGCACGACACATCCCGGCCGTCGGCCTCTGCTATATTCCCTTCATCCCTGTCCTTCACTGCCCCTTCTGACGCGTGGACCAAATTCCCTTATGGGCGCAAATCGGCGCCGTCTTCCTGCTTCTCCTCTGCTCCAGCTTCTTTTCCATTTCCGAGACCGCGATGATGGCGCTCAACCGCCATCGGCTGAAGCATCTCGCCGGCCAGGGCGTGCTCGGCGCGAAAACCACGCAGGGTCTCCTCACGCGCACCGACCTGCTGCTCAGCGTGATCCTGATCGGCAACAACCTGTTCAACACGATCATCCCGGTCCTGACGACGTCGCTCGCACTGCACACGTTCGGCCGTAACAACCTCGCACTGTCGATCGCAACCGGCATCGTCGCGTTCCTGATCATCGTGTTCGCGGAAATCGCGCCGAAGATCGTCGGCGCGACCTTTCCCGAGCGCATCGCGCTGCCCGCGAGTCTCGTGATCGCGCCACTGATGCGCGTGTTCAAGCCGGTCGTCTGGTTCGTCAACGCGCTCGCGAACGGCGTGCTCTGGGCGCTGCGCATCAATACGAAGAAGGGCCGCGACCAACGGATGTCGGCCGACGAACTGCGCGCGATCGTGCTCGAGTCGAGCAGTTTCATGCCGACCAAGCACCGCAGCATCCTGCTCAACCTGTTCGACCTCGAGAACATCACGGTCGACGACGTGATGGTGCCGCGCCGGCAGATCGAGTCGCTCAACTTCTACGCGCCGCTCGACGACGTCCTGCATCAGCTCGAGACCTGCTATCACAACCGCCTGGTCGTCTACGAAGGCGACATCGACAAGGTGCTCGGCGTGCTGCACGTCCGCAAGACGCTCACCGCGCTGCACAACCAGGATTTCGATCGCGAAACGTTGCGCGTGCTGCTCGCCGAACCGTACTACGTGCCATCGGGCACGCCGGTCGTCCAGCAGCTCCAGTATTTCCAGGAAAGCCGGCAGCGCACGGCGCTCGTCGTCAACGAGTACGGCGAACTCGAGGGGCTCGTCACGCCCGAGGACATCATCGAGGAGCTGATCGGCGAATTCACGACGTCGATGCCGCGCGGCGAGCGTACGGGCGGCTGGGACGAGAACGGTGAATGCATCGTCGCCGCCAGCACGCCGCTGCGCGAACTGAACCGCTGGCTGCACCTGCAGCTGCCGACCGACGGACCGAAGACGCTGAACGGCCTGATCCTCGAGATCCTCGAGGAAATTCCCGAAGGCGACGTGTGCCTGAAAATCCGCGACGTGATGCTCGAGGTCATGCGCAGCGACGACCAGGCCGTGCGTACCGTCAAGCTCTTCAAGCCACGCAGCACACGCTCACGCGCCACAACGCGCTAGCCGAACGGCCGACTGTCGGCGCCACTCGCGATACGCGACCATTTGCCGGTCACGATCAACAGGCGGCCGAGCGCCGGCTCACATGCACTTCCCATCTCCCGGAGCGCCGCTGCGCACGCAGCGGCCGCCCGTCGCTACCGACGCATCGCCCGCTGAAACACCCCGTTCGCTCGATGCGACGCAACTCGACGACTCGCCCGCCGTACGGCTGCTGACCGACACGCTTCACGCCGCCCGCGTGCGCGATGCGTCCGACATCCACGTCGAGCCGTTCGAAGCGGGCTGGCGCATCCGCCTGCGCATCGACGGCGTCCTGCATGAACACGCGCGGCCACCTGCTCATCTGCGCGACGCGCTCGTGACACGAATCAAGGTGCTCGCCCGCATGGACATCGCCGAGCGCCGGCTTCCGCAGGACGGCCGGCTGCGCATCGCGGTCGACGGCGGCCTGCGAGGCGACTACCGGGTCAGCTCGCTGCCCACGCTGTTCGGCGAGAAGCTCGTGCTGCGCCGCCTCGAAACGCTGCCGCCCGATCTCACGCTCACGCGCCTCGGCTTCGACGCGCGGCAGGCCGCGGCGATGGAGGCCGCAATACGCGCGCCGCACGGTCTCGTGCTCGTCACCGGCCCCACTGGCAGCGGCAAGACGCTGTCGCTCTACTGCGCGCTGCAGATGCTGGATCGCAACGCGCACAACGTATGCACGGTCGAGGATCCTGCCGAGATTCAGCTCGACGGCATCAACCAGGTCGGCGTGGCGGAGAAGGCCGGGCTCACCTTCGCCACTGCGCTGCGCGCGCTGCTGCGGCAGGACCCGGACGTCATCATGGTCGGCGAGATCCGCGATGCGGAGACAGCCGACGTCGCGATCAAGGCCGCGCAGACCGGGCACCTCGTGCTGTCGACGCTGCACACGAACGACGCGCCGGCAGCCGTCGCGCGACTGCTCGACATCGGCGTCGCGCCGTACAACCTGGCAGCCGCGCTGCGCCTTGTCACCGCGCAACGTCTCGTGCGGCGTCTGTGCGTCACCTGCCGTGTACGCTCGGACGCGCCGGCGCGCGCGCTACGCGATGCGGGCTGCGATCCGGCAGCGCTGGCATCCGGATGGCGCCCGTTCGTCGCGCGCGGCTGTGCCGTCTGTCACGGTATTGGCTATCGAGGCCGGATCGGCCTGCACCAGACCATGCCGGTTTCGTCCGAGATGGCCGAACGCATCGTCGCGCGCGCAAGCGTCGTTGCGCTGGCGCAATGCGCGGCGGACGAAGGCGTGCGCAGTCTGCGCGACGCGGCACTCGCGCACGTTCGCGACGGCACGACGAGCGTCGCGGAAGCGCTGTCCGCGACGCCTGACGCATGATCGCGATGCATATGCCGCCGCCCGAAACCCGCTTCGCGTGGCGCGGCCGTCGTCGCGACGGCACGCCGTGCCGCGGGAACGTCATCGCATTCGACGCAGCCGCCGCACGTGCCGCGCTCGCGCGCGACGGCGTCGTAGTGCTGTCGCTTGACATCCGCGGCACAGCCCGGCCACCTGCGGTCGGCGCACGGGAGGTCACGCGCTTCACGCGCCAGCTCGCGAGCCTGCTGCAGGCCGGACTGCCGCTTGCACCATCGCTCGAGATGCTCGCCCGCACCCGCACGCGCGGCGGGCTGCCGCGCATCGCCGCAGGCCTCGCACGCGAGATCGTCGGCGGGCAGCGCTTCGCCACCGCGCTTGCGCGCTATCCGGCGCAGTTCGGCATGCTGTATCGCCAACTGATCGAGGTAGGCGAAGCATCGGGCGCACTCGACACCGTGCTGACCCGCGTCGCGGAGCACCGTGAACGCGCCGACGCGCAATGGCGCAAGCTGCGTGCCGCGCTCGCCTATCCGGTCGCCGTCATCGTGTTCGCGCTCGCGATCTCGGCCGCGCTAATGGTATGGGTCGTGCCGACGTTCCAGCAAATCTTCGACGGCTTCGGCGCGACACTGCCGGCACCGACCCGCGCGCTGCTTGCCCTTTCTTCCGCGACATCGGCCTGGGGCGGAACGTTCGTCGCCGGCGCCGCAGTGGCGGGACTCGCCGCACGCCACACGCTGCGGCGCTCGCCATCGCTGAACTATACGGTCGCGCGGCACGTGCTGAACGCACCGCTTGTCGGCAGCGCGCTCACGCGGTTCGCGACCGCGCGCTGGTGCCGCTCGCTTGCCACGCTGCTCGGTGCCGGCGTACCGCTCGCCGATGCATTCGCCACGCTCGAACGCACTGCGGGCCACCCGGTGTTCGAACAGGCCACCGTGCAGATCGCGACGCGCGTGTTGCGCGGCGCACGTCTTGCCGATGCGATGCACGCTGCGGGCTGCTTCCCGGACGACGTCGTGCAACCGATCGCCGTCGCCGAGGAAACCGGCTCACTCGACACGATGCTCGCCGACATCGCCGCGCTCTGCGAGCGTCAGTTCGACGCCCGCCTCGATGCGCTCGCCGCGCTCGGCGAGCCGCTGATCGTGATCGTGCTCGGCGCACTCGTCGGCGGCCTCGTGATCGCGATGTATCTGCCCATCCTTCAGCTGGGCAACGTGGTGTAGCATCGCAACCGATTCTGTCGCCTTTCAAGCCCGAACCCGAGCCCCATGACGCCCGTGCCCCTGACCACCGTTTTCGATTCGCCCGAAGGCACGTTGCTCGCGCTGGCGATGCTGCCGCCCGCGGTGCAGTATGCATTCGCCGTCGCGCTCGGTCTGTGCGTCGGCAGCTTCGTCAACGTCGTCGTGCACCGGATCCCGGTGATGATGCAGCGCGCATGGCAGGCCGAAATCGCCGAAGCGACCGGCAACCCGAGCCCGGCGCCGGACGACGGCTATCCGCCGCACTATGATCTGTGGCGCCCGCGCAGCGCATGTCCGCACTGCGGTCACGTGCTGCGTGCTTGGGAGAACATCCCGCTCGTCAGCTACCTGATGTTGCGCGGGCACTGCCGCCAGTGCGGCCATGCGATCGGCATGCGTTATCCGCTCGTCGAGCTCGCCGGTGCGCTGCTCGCCGCCGGGTCGCTCGCCGCGTTCGGCCCCACCGCCGCCGCACTCGCCGCGTTCGGACTTTGCACCGCACTGCTGGCGATGAGCGCGATCGATATCCGGACCGGCTACCTGCCCGATTCGATGACGCTGCCGCTGCTGTGGGCGGGGCTCGCACTGAATCTCGGCAGCACGTTTACGTCGCTGCGCTCGGCCGTGGTCGGCGCGATGGTTGGCTATCTGTTCCTGTGGTCGATCTACTGGCTGTTCAAATGGCTGCGCGGCATCGAGGGCATCGGCTTCGGCGACCTGAAGCTGCTCGCCGCGCTCGGCGCATGGATGGGCTGGGCCGCGCTGCCGCAGGTCGTGCTGTTCGCCGCGGTGACGGGCGCGATCGTCGGGCTCGTCGCGACCTGGCGCGGGCGCATGCGCTTCGAGGAGCCGATTCCGTTCGGCCCTTTCCTCGCAGCAGGCGGCGTCGCGACGCTGTTTTTCGGTACCCCTTTCTATTCGGCGCTCGGCGGCTGACATGACGCACCGCCCGCGTCCGCTTTGTTCGCTGCGTCGTGGAGAAGCGACTCGCTTCCCCGCGGCGACCCGGCGGAGGCTCACATGTTTGCAATAGGACTCACCGGCGGCATCGGCAGTGGCAAGACGACCGTCGCCGATATGTTCGCCGCACGCGGTGCATCGCTCGTCGATACCGACCTGATCGCGCACCGTATCACCGCACCGGCCGGTCTCGCGATGCCGGCGATCGAACACGCATTCGGACCGGACTTCGTCGCGGCCGACGGCTCGCTCGATCGCGCGAAGATGCGCGCACTGATTTTCAGCGACGACGACGCACGCCGGCGCCTCGAAGCAATCACGCATCCGCTGATCCGCGCGGAGACCGATCGCGAGGCTCGTGAAGCGCAGGGCCCGTACGTGATCTTCGTCGTGCCGCTGCTCGTGGAGTCAGGTAACTGGAAGGCACGAAGCGATCGCGTGCTGGTCGTCGATTGTCCGGTCGAAACGCAGATTGCACGTGTGATGCGGCGCAATGATTTCACGCGCGAACAGGTCGAAGCGATCATCGCAAGACAGGCGACGCGTGAAGCGCGTCTCGCGGCAGCCGACGACGTGATCGTCAACGATGCGACAACACCCGGTGCACTCGCCGCGCAGGTCGATACATTGCACCAACGCTATCTCGAATTTGCGGCCGCCGCGCACTGACCGCCGCGCGCGATCGTGATGGTGTACGAAATTGGTGCGTTGCTAGGGTAGAGAGTGAGCATTAGAATGTCCTGCATTGTTTCAATCCCTACCCGAGAGGCGAGCGCGCTTGATTCTTTACGAGTATCCGTTCAACGAGCGAATTCGCACGCTGTTGCGCCTCGAAGACCTGTTCGAGCGCTTCGCGTTCTTTTTGGCTCAGGAGGACCCGCGTGAACACCACGTCGCGCTGACGACGCTGTTCGAAATCGCCGAGGTCACGGGCCGCGCGGACCTGAAATCGGATCTGATGAAGGAGCTCGAACGTCAGCGCCAGACGCTCGCTCCCTTTCGCGGCAATCCGGGCATCGAACAGAATGCGCTCGAAGCCGTCCTCGGCGAAATCGAGCAGACGCTCGCCAATCTTGCGCAGATGCAGGGCAAGACCGGGCAGCATCTGGTCGACAACGAGTGGCTCGCCAGCATTCGCAGCCGCGCGGTGATTCCCGGCGGCACGTGCAAGTTCGACCTGCCGTCATACTATGCATGGCAGCAATGGCCCGCCGAACAGCGGCGCCAGGACATCGCGAAATGGATCATGCCGCTGCTGCCGCTGCGCGACGCGGCGGCGATCGTGCTGCGGCTCGCGCGCGAATCGGGTCAGGCGTCGAAGGTGATGGCGATGCAGGGCAGCTACCAGCAAATGCTGTCGGGGCGCACCTACCAGCTGATGCAGGTACGCGTGCCGCCTGAGCTGCGCGTGATTCCCGAAGCGAGCGCCAACAAGTACATGCTGTGGGTACGGTTCACCATGCAGGACGGCGACGTGCGGCCGCGCGCGGTGGACATCGACGTACCGTTCCATCTGACCCTGTGCAATCTGTAACGGCCGTGCGCCGGCTCGACGCTTTCGTATGACTACTGTTGTGAAATGTCCTTCGTGCGGCGCAGAAGTGCGCTGGACGCCTGAAAACAAGTTCCGCCCCTTCTGTTCGGCCCGCTGCAAGCAGCTCGACCTCGGGGCATGGGCCGCAGAAAAGTATCGGATCGGCGGATCCTCCGACGAAGGTCCGTCGTCGGAGGAAGACGGCACCGACGGCCGCCACGACAGCTGAGCGGCACGCGGCATCGTCCGTTCGCGGATATGGCCCGCTTTTCAGACGGGCCGCCGCGGCGTCATTGCGACGCCGCTTCCTTCTCGAGCAGTTCCAGCACTGGCAGCGCCGCCGGCAACAGCGGCGCGACGTCGACCGGCAATTGCTGCCACACGAACGCCTGCCCTTCCTTGCTGTGCGGCTCGCCCGTCCAGCCCGTCACCTTGCAGAAATAGAGCCGCACATACGCGTGCGGATAATCGTGCTCGAGCGTATGCCAGCGGTGGCTGGCCGTGACGACGATGCCGAGTTCCTCGTGCAGTTCGCGCGCCAGCGCGTCCTCGACGCTCTCGCCGGCTTCCAGCTTGCCACCCGGGAATTCCCAGTAGCCTTCGTACGGCTTGCCCTGCAGCCGCTGCGCGAGCAGGTAGCGGCAGCCGCCGACCGGGCCGTCCGGCTGCACCATCACACCGACCGCGACTTCCGTCACCTTGCGGCCGTCAGGCGCGCGCACGGCGCCCGCTGCGGAATCCATGCTCATGCCTGCTCCTTGCGGCCCGACCAGTCGCGTGCGAACTGCCACGCGACACGCCCCGAACGCGAACCGCGCTCGAGCGCCCAGACGAGCGCGTCGCCGCGCGCCGTCTCGATCTCGGCGTCCGCGCAGCCGAAATGGCGCAGCCAGTGCGCGACGATGCCGAGATAGTCGTCCTGCTTGAACGGGTAGAAGCTGACCCACAGGCCGAAGCGCTCCGACAGCGAGATCTTTTCCTCGACGACTTCACCGGGGTGGATCTCGCCGTCCGGCAGATGCTTGTACGACTCGTTGTCGCTCATGTACTCGGGCAGCAGATGGCGGCGGTTCGACGTCGCGTAGATCAACACGTTGTCGGACTGTGCGGCGATCGAGCCGTCGAGCGCGACTTTCAGCGCCTTGTAGCCCGATTCGCCCTCCTCGAACGACAGGTCGTCGCAGAACACGATGAACCGCTCAGGACGCTGCGAGATCAGCTCGACGATGTCGCCGAGATCGTGCAGGTCGTCCTTGTCGACTTCGATCAGGCGCAGCCCGTCCTTCGCATACGCATTCAGGCACGCCTTGATCAGCGACGACTTGCCGGTGCCGCGCGCACCGGTCAGCAGCACGTTGTTCGCCGGCTTGCACTGCACGAACTGTCGCGTGTTCTGTTCGATCAGCCCTTTCTGCCGGTCGATGTTGTGCAGGTCGCCGAGGGTAATCGACGACGCTGCCGGCACCGGCTGCAGATAACCGCGCCCCTGGCGCTTGCGCCAGCGGAACGCGGTGGCGGCATTCCAGTCGACAGCCGCCGGTGCGGGCGGCAGCATCCCCTCGAGGCGGCCGAGCAATGCTTCGGCACGCGTCAGAAACTGTTCGAGCTTGTCCATGTCGTCCGAGCGCTCCCGATCAGGAGCGGTAGTCCGCGTTGATGCTCACGTAATCGTGCGACAGGTCGCACGTCCAGATGGTAGCCTGCGCGTCGCCGCGGCCGAGCAGCACGCGGATCGTGATTTCGCTCTGCTTCATCACGCGCTGGCCGTCCTCTTCCTGGTAGGCCGGGTTGCGACCGCCCGCCTTGGCGACGAGCACGTCGTCGAGATAGAGATCGATCTTGCCGACGTCGAGATCGGTGACGCCTGCGTAGCCGATCGCCGCGAGAATCCGGCCCAGGTTGGGGTCGGATGCGTAGAAGGCCGTCTTCACCAGCGGCGAATGACCGATCGCGTATGCGATCTGGCGGCACTCGGCGACGCTCTTGCCGCCTTCGACCTGCACGGTCATGAATTTCGTCGCGCCTTCGCCGTCGCGCACGATCAGTTGCGACAGCACCTGGGCGACCTGCGTGACCGCGTCGCGCAGCGCCGCATAGGCCGGCGAGTCGGTGGACGTGATCGCGGGCAGCGTGCTCTTGCCCGACGCGATCAGGATGAACGAGTCGTTCGTCGACGTATCGCCGTCGATCGTGATGCAGTTGAACGAGCGGTCGGCCACTTCCTTCACGAGCGTGTCGAGCACCGGCTGCGCGACGTTCGCATCGAACGCGAGGAAGCCGAGCATCGTCGCCATGTTCGGCTTGATCATGCCCGCGCCCTTGCTGATACCCGTCAGCGTGACCGTGTGGCCGTCGATCGTCACCTGACGCGACGTGGCCTTCGGCAGCGTGTCGGTCGTCATGATCGCCTGCGCGGCGTCGTACCAATTCGCGGCCTTGCGGTTCGCGAGCGCAGCCGGCAGCCCTGCCTTCAGGCGGTCGATCGGCAGCGGCTCGAGAATCACGCCGGTCGAGAACGGCAGCACCTGTGCAGCGTCGATGTCTGCGAGGCGTGCGAGTTCCGCGCAGGTTTCGCGGGTGTTCGCGAGGCCCGGCTCACCGGTGCCCGCGTTCGCATTGCCCGTATTCACGACGAGCGCGCGGATGCCCGCGCCGCCCGCACGCACCTTGGCCAGGTGCTCGCGGCACACGATCACGGGTGCGGCGCAAAAGCGGTTCTCGGTGAATACGCCGGCGACCGTCGCCCCTTCGTCGACGGAAATGACCAGCACGTCCTTGCGATTCGGCTTGCGGATGTTCGCTTCCGCCCAGCCGAGCGTGACGCCGGCGACGGGATGCAGTTGGGCGGGATCGATCGACGGAAAATTGACAGCCATGGGGCACACCTGCCGGATGGAAAATGCCGGCACGCGCCGGCATCGATTGGAAGAACCGGCGGCCGCACGAGCGGGCCGCCGCAACTCACGTCACTGACTCGAAGCTGCGAACGAAGCGGCACGCGAATGCGCGCCGCCGCCGATCATGACAGCTTCCCGTGACATTGCTTGTACTTCTTGCCGCTGCCGCACGGGCACGGGTCGTTGCGGCCGACCTTCGGCATTTCGCCGCCGGGGCCGCTGTGGGTCATCGCGCTACCGACCATGTCGGCCGTCGCGGCGGCCGCCGTGGCGGCTGCAACGTTCGCCACCGGCGCACCGGATTCCGCGTAGTCGGCGTGCTGGTATTCGACGTTCTCGAGATGACCGCTGCGCTCCTCGATCTGCTCGGCGGCTTCCTCGAGCTGTTCGGGCGACTGGATCTGCACGTTCATCACGATGCGCGTGACTTCCTGCTTGATCGCCTCGAGCATCGCGGCGAACAGCTCGAACGCTTCGCGCTTGTACTCCTGCTTCGGGTTCTTCTGCGCATAGCCGCGCAGGTGGATACCCTGGCGCAGGTGGTCAAGCGCCGCGAGGTGCTCGCGCCACAGGCGGTCGACCGTCTGCAGCATGACCGAACGCTCGAACGCGCTGAACGATTCGCGGCCGACCATCGCGACCTTCGCCTCGTACTGCTCGTCGGCGGCGGTCGTCACGGCTTCGAGAATCTCCTCGGCCGTGATCGACGACGACTCGTTCACCATTTCCTGGATCGCGAGGTCGAGCTGCCAGTCGTTGCGCAGCGCTTCCTCCAGCTCGGGCACGTCCCACTGTTCCTCGATGCTGCCTTCCGGCACGAACTGACGGACGACTTCGGTGATCACGCCGTGACGCATCGCCGCGATCGTCTCGGTGATGTCGTGCGCTTCGAGCAGTTCATTGCGCTGCTGATAGATCACCTTGCGCTGGTCGTTCGACACGTCGTCGTATTCGAGCAGCTGCTTGCGGATGTCGAAGTTGCGCGCTTCGACCTTGCGCTGCGCGGATTCGATCGAACGCGTGACGATGCCGGCCTCGATCGCCTCGCCTTCCGGCATCTTGAGACGATCCATGATCGAGCGCACGCGGTCGCCCGCGAAGATGCGCAGCAGCGGATCATCGAGCGACAGGTAGAAGCGCGACGAGCCTGGATCGCCCTGACGGCCCGCACGGCCGCGCAGCTGGTTGTCGATCCGGCGCGATTCGTGACGCTCGGTGCCGATGATGTGCAGGCCGCCTGCGGCCTTCACCTGTTCGTGCAGCGTTTCCCACTCGTCGTGCAGCTGCTTGATGCGGCGGGCCTTTTCGTCGGCCGGAATCGCTTCGTCGGCTTCGATGAACGCGGCCTGCTTCTCGGCGTTGCCGCCGAGCACGATGTCGGTACCGCGGCCGGCCATGTTGGTCGCGATCGTGATGCGGTTCGGGCGACCAGCTTCCGCGACGATCGCGGCTTCACGCTCGTGCTGCTTCGCGTTCAGCACTTCGTGCGGCAGCCCGGCCTGCTTCAGCAGGTGCGACAGCAGTTCCGAGTTCTCGATCGACGTCGTGCCGACCAGCACCGGCTGACCGCGCTCGTAGCACTCGCGAATGTCGCGGATCACCGCGTCGTAGCGCTCCTTGGCCGTCTTGTAGATCTGGTCCTGCTTGTCGATCCGCTTCGGCGGACGGTTGGTCGGGATCACGACCGTCTCGAGGCCGTAGATTTCGTTGAATTCGTACGCTTCGGTGTCCGCCGTACCCGTCATGCCCGCGAGCTTCGCGTACATCCGGAAGTAGTTCTGGAACGTGATCGATGCGAGCGTCTGGTTCTCGCTCTGGATCTTCACGTGCTCCTTCGCCTCGACCGCCTGGTGGAGGCCATCGGACCAGCGGCGGCCCGCCATCAGGCGGCCCGTGAATTCGTCGACGATCACCACCTCGCCGTTCTGCACGACGTAGTGCTGGTCCTTGTAGAACAGCGTGTGGGCGCGCAGCGCCGCGTACACGTGGTGCATCAGCGTGATGTTTTGCGGCGCATACAGGCTCTCGCCCTCGCCGATCAGGCCCCACTCGGCGAGCAGCCGCTCGGCCTTCTCGTGGCCCGACTCCGTCAGGAACACCTGGCGCGATTTTTCGTCCAGCGTGTAGTCGCCCGGCTTCTCCACGCCCGTGCCGTCGGCCTTCTCCTCGCCGATCTGGCGCTCGAGCAGTGGCGGCAGCGCGTTCATCCGCACGTACAGTTCGGTGTGATCTTCCGCCTGGCCCGAGATGATCAGCGGCGTACGCGCCTCGTCGATCAGGATCGAGTCGACTTCGTCGACGACCGCGAAGTTCAGTGCCCGCTGCACGCGCGCGTCGGTCTCGTAGACCATGTTGTCGCGCAGGTAGTCGAAGCCGAACTCGTTGTTCGTACCGTAGGTGATGTCCGACGCGTAGGCCTGCTGCTTCTGATCGTGCTCCATGCCGGACAGGTTGATGCCGACCGACAGACCGAGGAAGTTGTAGAGGCGCGCCATCCATTCGGCGTCGCGCTGCGCGAGGTAGTCGTTGACCGTCACGACGTGCACGCCGCGACCCGCCAGCGCATTCAGGTACACGGGCAGCGTCGCGACGAGCGTCTTGCCCTCGCCGGTGCGCATCTCCGCGATCTTGCCGTAGTGGAGCACCATGCCGCCGATCATCTGCACGTCGAAGTGGCGCATCTTCAGCACGCGGCGGCTCGCCTCCCGGCAGACCGCGAACGCCTCGGGCAGCAGCTTGTCGAGCGACTCGCCGCCCGCGATCCGCTGGCGGAACTCATCCGTCTTGCCGCGCAACTGGTCGTCCGTCAGCTTCTCGATCTGCGTTTCGAGCGCATTGATCGTCGCGACGGTCTTTTGATATTGCTTGACGAGCCGCTGGTTGCGGCTGCCAAAAATTTTCTGGAGAAAACCGGTTGTCATCGGATCGGATCCTGCGTCGCAGCACCGGCGCCCGGCGCGTGTTGCGCGCCCCGACGCCCGAGCCTCGGCGGCTTAGCGAATTAGTGGAATCAAACGAGGAATTTTAGCACGCGGGAAAGCATGCGCCCGTGTCCCGGCTGGACTCACGCCGCGCGCCGAACCCGCGCTGGCAACCGGACACGCGGCCCGAAAGCCGCCCGTGCGCGAGCCGGCGCGGGTACAATCGGCATCAACGTCTGCGCCCGTGCACGCCCGAAGAATGCCTCGATGAACCGATTTTCCAAGCGTTTCGGCCCGCTCCCCGCGTATCGCCCGCAACCCGTGTCCGAAGTGCTCAACCGCACCGACGCGTTCGCGGCACTGCGCGCCGGTGTCGAACAGGTTGCGTCGCTGCAGCGCGACCTCACCGCGCTCCTGCCCGACTATCTCGCCAGTCATGTCGAACCGGGCTCCATCAAGGACGGTACACTGACCCTCTTTGCCGCGCACAATGCGCTCGCTGCCCGGCTGCGGCAGGTCGAGCCGCGCCTGCTCGCCGATCTCCAGAAGCGTGGCTGGCCGGTCTCGGCGCTGCGCGTGCGCGTGCGGCCGAAGGACGCGCCGGAGCCGCCGCACGTCAAGCAGGCGCGCATGACGACCGTTGGCGCTACCGCGTTGCGCGAGCTCGCCGATCACCTCGAGCCGTCGCCGCTGCAGGCCGCGCTCGCGCGTATGGCTGCGCGGCACGGCGCGAAATCGTCGCGCTGAAGGGGCTTCCGGCCGCGCTGCCCAACAAAAAAGCGACCCGAAGGTCGCTTTTTTTATCGCTCGTGCCGGACGCCGATCAGGCGAAGGCTGTCTGCGTGTCGAACGCGAAGCCGCTCGGCGCAGCTTGCGGATCGTCGAACGTGACGATCTCGTACGCGTCTTCATGCGCGAGCAGCTCGCGCAGCAGCGCGTTGTTCAGCCCGTGACCCGACTTGTACGCCGTGTACGACGCCAGCAACGGATGGCCGACCACGTACAGGTCGCCGATCGCGTCGAGCATCTTGTGCTTCACGAACTCGTCGTCGTAGCGCAGTCCGTCGTTGTTCAGGATCCGGTACTCGTCGAGCACGATCGCGTTGTCCATGCTGCCGCCACGTGCGAGGCCCAGCTCACGCATCATTTCGACTTCGTGGGCAAAACCGAACGTGCGCGCACGCGCGATCTCGCGCACGTACGACGTGTTCGCGAAGTCGACCTCGAGTTCCTGGCCGGTCTTGTCGACGGCCGGGTGACGGAAGTCGATCGTGAACTTCAGCTTGAAACCGAAAAACGGATCGAGACGCGCGAACTTGTCGCCGTCGCGGATTTCGACCGGCTTCTTCACCTTGATGAAGCGCTTCGGCGCGTTCTGCTCCTCGATGCCGGCGGACTGGATCAGGAACACGAAGGACGCAGCACTGCCGTCCATGATCGGGATTTCCTCGGCCGTCACGTCGACATAGAGATTGTCGATGCCGAGGCCGGCGCACGCCGACATCAGGTGCTCGACGGTCGACACGCGCGCGCCATCCTTCTGCAGCACCGACGCGAGGCGCGTGTCGCCGATCGACATCGCGGATGCCGGAATGTCGACGGGCGTGGGCAGGTCGACACGCGAGAATACGATCCCCGTGCCCGGCACAGCCGGGCGGAGCGTCAGTTCGACCTTGCGGCCCGAGTGGAGACCGATGCCCACGGTCTTCACGATCGATTTGATGGTGCGCTGCTTCAGCATGGTGTTCTTCATCTTGATTGAGAATATCAATCAGGAGCTATATTCGATAGGTGGGATTATAGCGTAATTCCCTATTCAACGCTGTTTGAAACCGCGTATCAATCTGTTTCGACTGTTTACCCGCATCGATACGGGACGGGCCGATGCCCGGAACGGAGGCGTTTCCGGTCATCGACCCGTGTTACAACTGACCTGAGGCTGGTGAGCAGCGTTGCCGGCAGGCAACGGCGCACCGCACAATCAGGACGTCAACGTCGCGAGCACACTCGCCGCATCGCTCACTTCGAACTTGCCCGGCGCTTCGACGGCCAGCGTCTTGACCACACCGTCGTCGACCACCATCGCGTAGCGCAGGGAACGGATTCCCATGCCACGCGCGGACAAATCCTGCGTCAGCCCCAGCGCATGAGTGAAAGCAGCGCTGCCGTCCGCCATCATGCGCACCTTGCCCGCGGTGTGCAGATCACGTCCCCATGCGCCCATCACGAATGCGTCGTTGACGGACACGCACCAGAGCTCGTCGATGCCCGCCGAGCGCAGTTGCTCGGCGTGCTCGACATAGCCCGGCACATGCTGCGCCGAGCAGGTCGGCGTGAAAGCACCCGGCAATCCGAAGATCACCACCCGCTTTCCTGCAACCTGGTCGCGCACGCTGTAGGCATTCGGCCCCAGCGTGCAGCCTTCGCGCGTGTCGTCGATGAACTCGAACAGTTGCGCGTCGGGCAGCGCGTCGCCCACTTGAATCATGGCTGGTCCCTCATAGCGATACGGTTTTTCAGCGTATTGCGGACAGCACGTCCCATCCCGCTCCGCTCATGCGAAGAGGGCACGTCTCCCGGCCCGGCGTCGCATCCGACGCGGCCTGTCGTGGTCCGTGGCATCCGTCACGCCGACGTTACCGCGGCAATCTCGGCGATTGCGCCGCGGCTTCGCCTGTGTGTGCGTCGTCAGTCAGCCTGCTTGCGCAGGAAAGCCGGGATGTCGTACGTGTCGACACCCTTCTCCTGCAGCGCCTGCACGTGCGATGCCGCGGTTTCGCGCGAGTTGCGCCATACCGCCGGCGTATCGAGCGCGCCGTAGTCGGCCGTGCTGACGTGTTGCGGCTGCGCATAGCCGTGCGAAACCGCGCTGACCGGCTGGTTGTCGGTACCCGTGCGCAGCAGCGTCATCGGAGCCGATTGCTGCTTCTTCGCCGCACGGCCCAGGCCCGTCGCCACGACCGTCACGCGCAGTGCATCGCCCATCGCGTCGTCGTACACCGCACCGAAGATCACCGTCGCATCTTCCGCCGCGTAGCTCTTGATCGTGTTCATCACTTCGCGCGTTTCCGACAGGCGCAGCGAACGGCTCGACGTGATGTTGACCAGCACGCCGCGCGCGCCCGACAGATCGACGCCTTCGAGCAGCGGGCTCGCCACGGCCTGTTCCGCCGCGAGGCGTGCGCGATCGACGCCGGCAACCGTCGCCGTGCCCATCATCGCCTTGCCCTGCTCGCCCATCACCGTCTTCACGTCTTCGAAGTCGACGTTCACGAGACCATCGACATTGATGATTTCGGCGATGCCTGCGACCGCGTTGTTCAACACGTCGTCCGCGCACTGGAAGCACTTGTCCATCTCGGCGTCATCGCCCATCACGTCGAACAGCTTGTCGTTCAGGACGACGATCAGCGAGTCGACGTGATCCTCCAGTTGCTGCGAACCTGCTTCCGCGACGCGCATCCGCTTGCCGCCTTCGAATTCGAACGGCTTGCTGACGACGCCAACCGTCAGGATGCCCATCTCCTTCGCGATCTGCGCGACCACCGGCGCTGCGCCCGTGCCCGTGCCGCCGCCCATGCCGGCCGTAATGAACACCATGTGCGCGCCGCGCAGTGCATCGGCGATGCGCTCACGCGCCTCTTCCGCCGCCGCCTTGCCCATTTCCGGCTTCGCACCGGCGCCCAGGCCCGTGTTGCCCAGCTGGATCACCGACGATGCGCGCGAACGCGACAGCGCCTGTGCATCCGTGTTCATCACGATGAAGTCGACGCCCTGCACGCCGCGGTTGATCATGTGCTGGACGGCATTGCCGCCAGCGCCGCCAACGCCGACCACCTTGATGATGGTGCCGTTGGTTTCGGTTTCCAGCATTTCGAATTCCATTGTTGCCTCCGTCAAGAGAATAAAGCTACTCGGCCGTTATTCGGCAGGAGATCGGGCAACCCCCTGTCGCGCGCCAGCCGCCGGCACCAGCGCGAATTTCGATTCGGTTCGTCAAAAGTTGCTCAGGAACCATTCCTTCATCCGCGAGAAGATCTGCCCCGCGTTGCCGGACTGCACGGCGACCTTGCGGCCACGCATGCGCTGGGCACTGCCTTCGACGAGCAGGCCCATCGCCGTCGAGTAGCGCGGATTGCGCACCACGTCGGCGAGGCCGCCTGCATATTCCGGCGCGCCGATGCGCACCGGTTTCAGGAAAATGTCTTCGCCGAGCTCGACCATGCCCGGCATCATCGAAGCCCCGCCGGTAATGACCACGCCGGAGCTCAGCAGTTCTTCGTAACCCGACTCGCGCACGACCTGCTGCACGAGCGAGAACAGTTCCTCGACGCGCGGCTCGATCACTGCGGCGAGCGCTTGGCGCGACAGCGTGCGCGGACCGCGTTCGCCGAGGCCCGGCACTTCGACCATCTCGTCCGGGTCGGCGAGCGCCTGCTTGGCAATGCCGTAGCCGACCTTGATGTCTTCCGCGTCCGGCGTCGGCGTGCGCAGCGCCATCGCGATGTCGCTCGTGATCTGGTCGCCGGCGATCGGAATCACCGCGGTATGACGGATCGCGCCTTCGGCGAAGATCGCGATGTCGGTCGTGCCGCCGCCGACGTCGACCAGCACCACGCCGAGATCCTTCTCGTCTTCCGTCAGCACGGCCAGCGACGACGCGAGCGGCTGCAGGATCAGGTCGTTCACTTCCAGCCCGCAGCGGCGCACGCACTTGACGATGTTCTGCGCGGCACTGACCGCGCCCGTCACGATGTGCACCTTCACTTCCAGCCGGATGCCGCTCATCCCGATCGGCTCGCGCACGTCCTCCTGGCCGTCGATGATGAATTCCTGCGTGAGGATGTGCAGCACCTGCTGGTCGGTCGGGATGTTGATCGCCTTCGCGGTCTCGATCACGCGCGCGACGTCGGTCTGCGTGACTTCCTTGTCCTTGATCGCAACCATCCCGCTCGAGTTGAAGCTGCGGATATGGCTACCGGCAATCCCCGTGAACACGTTGGTGATCTTGCAGTCGGCCATCAGCTCGGCTTCCTCGAGCGCGCGCTGGATCGACTGCACGGTGGCCTCGATGTTGACCACCACGCCCTTCTTCAGACCCTTCGATTCGCTCTGGCCGAGGCCGATCACCTCGTAATGGCCTTCGCCCTTCAGCTCGGCGACGATGGCCACCACCTTCGACGTGCCGATGTCGAGGGAAACCAGCAGATCCTTGTAGTCTTTGCTCATAAAGTGCTCTTGCGTGTGATCTCTCGTTACTTCTTGCGCTTGTCGGTATCGGTCAGGAACCGCATGCCTGCCGCACGAATCGCGAATCCGTTCGGATAACGCAGGTCCGCGTACTCGATGTCGTTGCCCCAACGCTCCGTGACGGCCGGCCATGCGGCGACGAGGCGCTGGCTCCGGTCATGCAGGGTCTCGCTGGTGCGCTCCTTGCCCAGCTCGACCTGCATGCCGTTCGACAGCTTCACCGTCCACGCGTAGCGCGCCGACAGCGTCACTTCCTCCGGCGCCGCCTTCAGCGGCGCAAACCAGTTCGTGAAGTCGCGATACCGCGTGACGACCTCCTTCGCACTGCCCTCCGGGCCATCGAACGCCGGCAGTTCCTGATCGAGTTCGCCCTGGTTCGCGGTGAACAGCTCGCCGTCGACACTCACGAGCTGCGCACTGCCCCAGGTCCCGAGCGGTTTGTACTCCTCGAGCGTGACAGCCAGCGCATTCGGCCACACCCGGCGCACGCTCGCGTGACGCACCCACGGCATCTGCTCGAACGCGGCGCGCGCCGTGTCGAGATCGACCGTGAAAAAATTGCCCTTCAGCCGGCCGACCACGCCCGCACGCACTGTCGGCGTGTTGATGTGCTCGGTGTCGCCGTCGATCCGGATTTCGCGAAGCGCGAACGTCGGACGCTGGATCAGCCAGTAGCAGCCGGCCGCCGCCAACACGAGCAGCAGCAGCGCGTACAGCGCGCTGGCGGCAAGGTTGAGTTGGCGAACGTTGTTCCACATACGTCGTTCCGTTCCTGCGTCAGTCGTTGAGCGTAAGCGACAGCACCTTCACGACCAGCTCCGAATAGCCGATGCCGATCGAGCGCGCGGCCTTCGGCGGCAGCGAGTGGTCGGTCATCCCGGGGGCCGTGTTCACTTCCAGGAAATACGCGTTGCCGGCGGCGTCGAGCATGAAGTCGGCCCGGCCCCAGTCGGTGCAGCCGAGCACGTCGAACGCGCGGCGCGCGATGCGCTTCAGCTCCGCTTCCTGCTCGGCCGGCAGCCCGCACGGAATCAGGTATTGCGTATCGTCGGCGACGTACTTCGCGTGGTAGTCGTAGAACTCGCCCGCCGGCACGATCTTGATCAGCGGCAGGTCGAGATCGCCGGCGATGCACGCGGTGTATTCGCCGCCGCCTTCGATGCTCTTCTCGACGATCACGATCTTGTCGTGCGTCGCGGCTTCCGACAGTGCGGCGGGCAACGCGTCGGCCGTCTTCACCTTCAGCACCGCGACGCTCGAGCCTTCGCTCGCCGGCTTCACGAACAGCGGCAGGCCGAGCTTCGCGACGATGTCCGTCGCGCGCGCCGCGTAGTCGTCGCCGCGCATCACCGTCTCGAACGGCGGCGTCGGCACGCCCGTCTGCTGCCACACAAGCTTCGTGCGGAACTTGTCGAGGCCGAGCGCCGAACCGAGCACGCCGCTGCCCGTGTAGCGAATCCCGTAGAAATCGAGCGCGCCCTGGATCTGGCCGTTCTCGCCATAGCCGCCGTGCAGCGCGTTGAACGCGCGCACGAAGCCTTCATCCTTCAGCGCCGATAGCGGCCGCTCGGCCGGGTCGAACGGATGCGCGTCGATGCCCGCGTCGCGCAGGCCCTGCAGCACGAGGCGGCCCGAGGTGAGCGACACCTCGCGCTCGGCGGATTCGCCGCCGAACAACACCGCCACCTTGCCGAAACGTTTCGGATCGATCCCGCTCATGTCATGCCTTCTGTTGTGTGTGTTGCACGAGCTTCGCCGGCACGCCGCCGATCGAACCCGCGCCCATCGTGATCACCACGTCGCCGCTCAGCGCGACCCTGACCAGTGCGTCCGGCACGTCGTCGACCGTCGCGACGAACACCGGGTCAACCTTCCCCACCGCGCGCAGCGCACGCGACAGCGCGTCGCCGTTGGCCGTCGCGATCGCCGCTTCGCCAGCGGCATAGACTTCCGTCAGCACCAGCGCATCGACCGTCGACAGCACGTTGACGAAGTCGTCGAAGCAGTCGCGCGTGCGCGTATAGCGGTGCGGCTGGAACGCCAGCACGAGGCGGCGGCCCGGGAACGCGCCGCGCGCGGCCGCGATCGTGGCGGCCATCTCGACCGGGTGGTGGCCGTAATCGTCGATCAGCGTGTACTGGCCGCCGTCCGCGCTCGGCACCTCGCCGTAGCGCTGGAAGCGCCTACCGACGCCGTTGAATTCCGCCAGCGCCAGTTGGATCGCGTCGTCCGACACGCCGAGATCGCTCGCGATCGCGATCGCCGCGAGCGCGTTCTGCACGTTGTGCAGGCCCGGCAGGTTCAGCACCACCGCGAGCGGCGAGCGGCCTTCGCGGATCACCGTGAAGTGCATGCGGCCGTCTCGCGCGTCGATGTCTTCCGCGCGCACCTGCGCGTCCGGCGACAGCCCGTAGCGCACGACCGGCTTCGAGATGAACGGGATGATCTGCCGCACGTTCGGATCGTCGACGCACACGACCGCACTGCCGTAGAACGGCAGGCGCTGCGTGAATTCGATGAACGCCTGCTTGAGCCGCGCGAAATCGTGGCCGTAGGTGTCCATGTGGTCGGCGTCGATGTTCGTGATGACTTCGATCACCGGATACAGGTTCAGGAACGACGCGTCCGACTCGTCGGCCTCGGCGACGATGAAGTCGCCCGTGCCGAGTCGCGCGTTCGCGCCGGCGCTGATCAGCCGGCCGCCGATCACGAAGGTCGGATCGAGGCCGCCCGCCGCGAGCACGCTCGCGACGAGGCTCGTCGTCGTGGTCTTGCCGTGCGTGCCGGCAATCGCGATCCCCTGCTTCAGGCGCATCAGCTCAGCGAGCATCACCGCGCGCTGCACGATCGGCACGCGCTGGTGCCGTGCGGCCAGCACTTCGGGGTTGTCCGAGCGCACGGCCGTCGACACGACGACCGCGTTCGCGCCCTCGATGTTCGCCGCGTCGTGGCCGATCGCGATCCGCGCGCCGAGCGCCTCGAGACGATCGGTCACCGCGTTGCGCGACAGGTCCGAGCCGCTGACCTCGTAGCCGAGGTTGACGAGCACTTCGGCGATGCCGCTCATGCCCGCGCCGCCGATCCCGACGAAATGAATATGTTTGACGATGTGTTTCATTGCAGTATTTCCAGGTTCGCGCCAGCCACCTTCGCGCAGACGCGCGCGACTTCGTCGGTAGCCTCGGGCTTTGCCAGCGAGCGCGAACGCTCCGCCATGTCCGCGAGCGAGGCCCGCGACTGGCCGTGCAGCCAGTCGGCGAGCAATTCCGCCGACAGGTCGCGTTGTTGCACCAGCACCGCCGCGCCCGCATCGGCGAGGAATGCGGCGTTGGTCGTCTGGTGATCGTCGACTGCATACGGGAACGGCACGAACAGTGCCGCCACGCCCACCGCCGCGATCTCCGACACCGTCATCGCGCCGGAACGGCAGATCACGAGATCCGCCGCCGCGTACGCGGTCGCCATGTCGTCGATGAACGGCACGAGCCGCACGTCGTCGCCGCCCGAGAAACCGGCCGCTTCGTAATTCGCCTTCAGCGCGTCGATGTGCTTCGCGCCGGCCTGATGCACGATGCGCGGGCGCTCGCCCGGCGCCAGCAGCGCCAGCGCACGCGGCACGACTTCGTTCAGTGCGGCCGCGCCCAGGCTGCCGCCGACCACCAGCACGTTCAGCGGACCGCTGCGCGACGCATAGCGTGCTTTGGGTGTTTCCGTGCGCGCAAGTTCCGCGCGAATCGGGTTGCCGGTCCATTCCGCGTGCGGCAGTGCGCCGGGGAACGCGACGAGCACGCGCTTCGCGAATTTCGCGAGCACCTTGTTCGCGAGACCGGCGATCGAATTCTGTTCGTGCAGCACGAGCGGACGGCCCGACAGCGCGGTCATCACGCCCGCCGGGAACGTGATGTAGCCGCCCATCCCGAGCACGACGTCCGGCCGCACGCGGCGCAGCGCGCCGAGGCTCTGCCAGCATGCGCGCAGCAGGTTGAACGGCAGCGTCAGCTTGGTCTTCAGGCCCTTGCCGCGCAGTCCGCCGAAGCGCACGTATTCCATCGGAATGCCGTGCTTCGGCACGAGCGTCGCTTCCATCCCGGCCGGATTGCCGAGCCATACGACGCGCCAGCCCGCCGCCTCCATCCGGTGCGCGACCGCGAGCCCCGGGAACACGTGGCCCCCGGTGCCGCCTGCCATCACCATCAGCGTGCGTTGCGACGCGGTCATACCTTCCCTCCCCGCATCAGCACGCGATTTTCATAGTCGACCCGCAGCAGTACGGCGAGCGCAACACAGTTCAGCAGGATGCCCGAGCCGCCATAGCTCACGAGCGGCAGCGTCAGGCCCTTGGTCGGCAGCAAACCGAGGTTCACGCCCATGTTGATGAAGGTCTGCGCCCCGAACCAGATGCCGATGCCCTTGGCCATCAAGCCCGCGAACGTGCGGTCGAGCGCGAGCGCCTGGCGGCCGATCTCGAACGCGCGGCGCACGATCCAGTAGAACAGCAGGATCACCACCAGCACGCCGACGAAGCCGAGTTCCTCGCCGATCACCGCGAGGATGAAGTCGGTATGGGCTTCGGGCAGGTAGTTCAACTTCTCGACGCTGCCGCCGAGGCCGACGCCGAACCACTCACCACGGCCGAACGCGATCAGCGAGTGTGTGAGCTGGTACGCCTTGCCCTGCGCGTAGCGTTCGTCCCACGGATCGAGATACGCGAAGATCCGCTCGCGACGCCACGGCGACAGCCACACGAGCATCGTGAAGGTGCCGACCGCCGTCGCGACCAGGCCGCCGAACAGCTTGCCGTTCACGCCGCCGAGGAACAGCACGCCCATCGCGATCGCGGCGACCACCATGAACGCGCCCATGTCCGGCTCAAGCAGCAGCAGCGCGCCGACGAGACCGACCGCGAACGCCATCGGCAGGAAGCCCTTCGCGAAGCTCTGCATGTACTCCTGTTTGCGCACCGTGTAGTTCGCTGCGTAGATCGTCACCGCGAGCTTCATGATTTCCGACGGCTGCATGTTCGTGATGCCGAGCGGAATCCAGCGGCGCGCACCGTTCACGCCCTTGCCGACGTGCGGGATCAGCACGATCACGAGGCTGACCAGCGCGATCAGGAAGAGATGCGGCGCGTATTTGTCCCAGGTCGACACGGGCACCCGGAAGGCGATCACGGCCGCGATGAACGCGACGACCAGCGAGATCACGTGGCGCATCAGGAACGCGTAGTCGTGATACGACGCGTATTTCGGCGAATCAGGCATCGCGATCGACGCCGAATACACCATCACGACGCCGAGCCCGAGCAGCGCGATGGCGACCCACAGCAGCGAGTAGTCGAAGTCGAGCATCCGCGAGCGACTCGGCCGCACGCCGTTGACGACGCTCGCGAGGCCGCCGGTCGCGGCGCGCGTGGCCGACGAGACGCGGCCGCCCGCGGCATTGCCGCCGGTGTCGCGCCGGTCGTTGAAACGGGAGACGAGGCGATCGGACCAGCTCATGGCGTCGCTCCTTTGTCGATGGCGATTTCATCCACCGCCGCGCGGAACACATCCGCGCGATGGGCGTAGTTCCGGAACATGTCGAGGCTCGCGCAGGCAGGCGACAGCAGCACCGCATCGCCCGGCTCGGCGAGATCGGCGGCGGCACGCACCGCATCTTCGAGCGTCGCGTGGTCCGCGAGCGGCACACCGGTTTCGGCGAGCGTGTCGCGAATCGCCGGCGCGTCGCGGCCGATCAGCATCACCGCGCGGCACCAGCGCGCGACGGGCGCGATGAGCGGCGCGAAATCCTGACCCTTGCCGTCGCCGCCCGCGATCAGCACGATCTTCTGCGCAAGCCCATCGAGCGCGGCCACCGTCGCGCCGACGTTCGTTCCCTTGCTGTCGTCGACGTAGTCCACGTCGTCGATCGTCGCGATCACTTCGACGCGATGCGCTTCGCCGCGGTATTCGCGCAGCGCGTGCAGCAGCGGCGCGGCCGGCAGGTCGATCGCACGCGCGAGCGCGAACGCGGCCAGCGCGTTCGCCGCGTTGTGCAGCCCGCGGATTCGCAGCGCGTCGGCCGGCATCAGGCGCTTCTGCGCGATGTCGGGCGTATGCGCGCCGTCGCGCTTGCGCCTGCGGCTCGTCGTCTCGTCCGGCGCGTCGCGGTCGACCGCCTCGACCAGCCACGCGATGCCATTGTCGCGCGACAGGCCGTAGTCGCCGTCCTGCGTCGGCTCGTTCAGGCCGAACGTGATCGTGCGTGCCGCATCCGCGGCGCCTGCCGCCGGCGCGAACTTCATCACGGCCGCATCGTCGCGGTTGAGCACGCGCGTCGTCGTCGCACCGAAGATCCGGCCCTTCGCCGCCGCATACGCGTCGAAGTTGCCGTGCCAGTCGAGGTGATCCTGCGTGATGTTGAGAATCGCAGCCGCATCGGGCGCGAACGTGCGCGCCGTCTCGAGCTGGAAGCTCGACAGTTCGAGCACCCAGACGTCGGGCAGCGCCGTCTCGTCGATCGCGCCCGCGAGCCGATCGAGCATCGCCGGGCTGATGTTGCCGGCGACGGCGACCTTCTTGCCCGAACGCTGGCACAGCAGGCCCGTGAGGCTCGTCGTCGTGGTCTTGCCGTTGGTACCGGTGATCGCGAGCGCCTTCGGCTGGTAGCCGCTCGTGCCGAGCGCGCGCAGCGCCTGCGCGAAGAATTCCAGTTCACCCCACACCGCGATCGCGCGCTCGTTCGCGGCCGCGACCAGCGCCGCGAGTGCCGGTTCGAGCGGCGACAGGCCGGGGCTCAGCCCGACGATCTCGACGCCGCCGTCGAGCAGCGCGGGCGTGAACGGCCCGCCGACGAACTCCGCATCGATGCCTTCGGCCTGCAGCGCGGCAAGGTTCGGCGGCGCCTCGCGGGTATCGGCAATACGCAGCCGGCACCCGTGCCTCGCGCACCACCGCGCGATCGCGAGACCCGATTCACCGAGCCCCAGTACGAGCACCATCGGCCGCTGCCGATCTCCAAACATCTCGCCAGACATCCTTGTTACCTTTCCTTTACCGCAACTTGAGGGTGGACAGACCGAACAGACACAGCATCAGCGTGATGATCCAGAAACGCACCACCACCTGCGTTTCCTTCCAGCCAGACAATTCGAAATGGTGATGCAGCGGCGCCATCTTCAGCAGGCGTCGCCCTTCGCCGTAACGCTTCTTCGTGTACTTGAACCATGACACCTGCAGCATCACCGACAGCGTTTCCGCGACGAAGATGCCGCCCATAATGAACAGCACGATTTCCTGGCGCACGATCACCGCGACCGTGCCAAGCGCGCCGCCCAGCGCCAGCGCGCCGACGTCGCCCATGAACACCTGCGCGGGGTGCGTGTTGTACCAGAGGAACGCGAGCCCTGCCCCGCCCATCGCGGAACAGAAGATCAGCAGTTCGCCCGCGCCCGGAATGTGCGGGAACAGCAGGTATTTCGAATAGACCGAACTGCCCATCACGTACGCGAACACCCCGAGCGAGCCGCCGACCAGCACGACCGGCATGATCACGAGGCCGTCGAGACCGTCGGTCAGGTTCACCGCGTTGCTCGCGCCGACGATCACGAAGTAGGTCAGCACGATGAAGCCCCACACGCCCAGCGGGTAGCTGATCGACTTCAGGAACGGCAGCATCAGGTCGGCCCGCGCGGGCAGCCCCATCGACAGGCCGCTCCTCACCCACGCCATGAACAGGTCGAACACGCGCACGTTGTTCGCCTCGGACACGCTGAATGCGAGGTAGACGGCCGCAAAAAGCCCGATCACCGACTGCCAGAAATACTTTTCGCGCGACGACATCCCGCGCGGGTCCTTGTAGACGACCTTGCGATAGTCATCGACCCAGCCGATCACGCCGAAGCCGAATGTGACGAGCATCACGATCCAGATGAAACGGTTCGTCAGGTCACCCCACAGCAGCGTCGCGACCGCGATGCCGATCAGGATCAGCACGCCGCCCATCGTCGGCGTGCCGGACTTCACGAGGTGACTCTGCGGGCCGTCCTTGCGCACGGCCTGACCGACCTTCATTTGCGTCAGCTTGCGGATCACCCACGGTCCGCACACGAGCCCGATCCCGAGCGCGGTGATGGTAGCCATCACCGCACGGAACGTCAGGTACGTGAACAAGCGCAAAAAGCTTGCGTCTCCTTGCAGCCATTGCGCCAGCGCCAGCAGCATGCTTCCTTCCTTCTACTCAGTGTGCGGCGGGCACCGTGCCCGCCGCGGGTTGGTTCGTCAGCGCGTCGACCACGCGCTCCATCTTCATGTACCGCGAGCCCTTCACGAGCACCGTCGCCTGCGCGCCGTAGCCCGCCGCGAGCAGCGCCGTCACCAGCGCACCGACGTCGCCGAAATGGCGAGCCGTGTCGCCGTACGCCGTGCATGCATCGCGCGACGCATCGCCGAGCGCGAACAGCGCATCGATGCCGCGCACGCGCGCATACGCACCGATCTCGCGGTGGAATGCCGGACCTTCGTCGCCGACTTCGCCCATGTCGCCGATCACCAGCACGCGCGGTGCCGGTTGCGCGGCCAGCACGTCGATCGCCGCGCGCATCGAGTCGGGGTTCGCGTTGTAGGTGTCGTCGACGACCGTCGCGCCCGCGAGACTGCCGACGTCCGCCTGCCGGACCTGCAGACGACCCTTGACCGGCTCGAACGATTCGAGGCCCTGCTTGATCGCAGCCAGCTCGATGCCGGCCGCGAGCGCCGCCGCCGTAGCCGCCAATGCATTGCGTGCGTTGTGCTCGCCAAGCGCGCGCAGTCGCATCGTCACTGCGCCGGACGGCGTGTCGATCGCGAGCTCGCCGCCGTGCAGACGGCCCGTGACCTGCGCTTCGACCTGCCGTTCGCCATCGTGCAGCGCGAAATCGAGAATCCGGTTGCCGGTCGCCGCGACGCGCCAGATGCCGGCGTACGCATCGTCGGCCGGAAACACCGCGACGCCGTCCGGCGTCAGCGCATGAATCACGGCCGCGTGTTCGAGCGCAACGGCTTCGACCGTCGCCATGAATTCCTGGTGCTCGCGCTGCGCGTTGTTGACGAGCGCGACGGTCGGTGCCGCGACGCGCGCGAGGATCTCGGTCTCGCCCGGGTGGTTCATCCCGAGCTCGATCACCGCGACGCGATGCGCGCCCGACAGGCGCAGCAGCGTCAGTGGCACGCCGATGTCGTTGTTCAGGTTGCCGGCCGTCGCCAGTCGCGCGTCGGCGCCGACTGCCGCGGCAAAGATCGACGCGATCATTTCCTTGACGGTCGTCTTGCCATTGCTGCCCGTCACTGCGACGAGCGGCACCGCGAAGCGCTTGCGCCACCCATGCGCGAGCGCGCCGAGCGCGGCACGCGTTTCGCCGCCCTCGACAACCGGCATCGCGAGCCCCGCCGGCACGTGCGCGACGAGCGCCGCGGCTGCGCCGCGCGCGGCCACGTCGCCGAGGAAGTCGTGCGCGTCGAAGCGCTCGCCCTTCAGCGCGACGAACAAGTCGCCAGTGCCGACCGTGCGGCTGTCCGTCGACACGCGCTCGAACGTCGTGTCCGGATCACCGTGGACGGTGGCACCGGGAATCAGGCGGGCGGCTTCGCCGAGACTGAGCATCGTCATTCGCCGCCTCCCTTGCCGTGCGTCGCGCGTGCCGCGAGCGCGAGCCGTGCGTGATCCTGATCGGAGAACGTGCGCTTCTTGCCCATGATTTCCTGCGTTGCCTCGTGCCCCTTGCCGGCCAGCACGACGACATCCTCGCGTGCGGCGCCGCGCACGGCCTGCAGGATCGCGCTCGCGCGATCCTCGATGCGGCGTGCGCGATCGGGTGCGGTCATGCCCGCGATGACCTGGTCGATGATGCGCTGCGGATCTTCGCTGCGCGGGTTGTCGCTCGTGACGACGACTTCGTCGGCGAACCGCTCGGCGATCGCGCCCATCAGCGGGCGCTTCGTCGTGTCGCGATCGCCGCCGCAGCCGAACATGCAGACGAGCCGGCCGCCACGCGCGGCCGCGATCGGGCGCAGCGCGTCGAGTGTCTTCTCGAGCGCATCGGGCGTGTGCGCATAGTCGATCACGACCAGCGGTTCGTCGTTCTGCAGCCGGCCGCCAAGGCGCTGCATGCGGCCGTTGACGGACTCGAGCCGTGCGATTTCCGCGACCGCCGCGTCGAACGGCACGTCGGCCGCGAGCAGCGAGCCGAGCACCGCGAGCAGGTTGCTGACGTTGAACACGCCGAGCGTGCCGACCTCGACGTCCGCGTCGCCCCACGACGAGCGCAGGCGGAATGCCGTGCCTATGGCGGTCGCGCGCACGTCGAGCGCGACCAGTTCGCGGTCGGCGTCAGGCGCCTGCGCGTCGCCGATCCCGTATGCGATCGTGCGCACACGGCCTGCCAGCTTCTCGAGCAGGCGGCGACCGGCCGCGTCGTCGCGATTGACGACTGCCGTGCGCAGGCCGCGCCACGCGAACAGCTTCACCTTCGCGGCTTCGTACGCGTCGAACGTGCCGTGATAGTCGAGGTGATCCTGCGTGAGGTTCGTGAAGACGGCGATGTCGAATGCCGTGCCGTTCACGCGGCCCTGATGCAGCGCGTGCGACGACACTTCCATCGCGACGGCCTTCGCGCCGGCGTCGCGCAGTTGCGCGAGGCTGCGCTGCAGTTGCGGCGCATCCGGTGTCGTGAAGCCCGTGGGCACCAGTTGGCCCGGCATGCCGGTGCCGAGCGTGCCGATCACCGCGCACGGCTGGTGCAGCGCCGTCAGCGCGGCGGCGATCCATTGCGTGCACGACGTCTTGCCGTTCGTGCCGGTCACGCCGACCGCGAGCAGGCTGTCGCTCGGGTCGCCGTACCAGCCGCTGGCGATCTCGCCGGCCAGCTGGTCGAGCGCCGGCACCGCGAGTGCGACGGGCACGGCCGGCGCGGCCGCGAGGCCTTCCGGCTGATACAGCACGGCGGCCGCGCCACGTGCAACGGCATCGGCAATGAAGGCGCGATTGTCTGCCCCGTCGACCGCATAGCCGAGAAACACGTCGCCCGCCTGAAGGCTGCGCGTGTCGGCATGCAGTTGCGCCGCGGGGGCCACATGCTGGCGCAGCCACGCAAGCGCGGCTGCGATCTGCTGATGCGCCGGATGAGAACTGCGAGCGGCGCTCATCGAACAACTCCTGGTGAATTACGTGTCGTGCTGGATACGATCATATGCTTCGCGCCGCCGCCTGCGGCCAGCTTTTGCGGCCCCGTCGCAGCGGGCGCGCCCGGTGCGTCGTCGGACACGACGAGCTGCTTGATCGGCATGTTCGGCGGCACGTTCAGCGCGCGCAGCGTATCGCCCGCGATCGCCGAGAATACGGGGCCCGACACCTGGCCGCCGAAGTGGCTGCCGGCGGTCGGTTCGTCGACCGACACTGCGACAACGATGCGCGGGTTCGGCATCGGTGCCATCCCGACGAACGACGCGCGGTACTTGCGCGTGTAGCCGTGGCCTTCGTGCTTGTACGCGGTACCGCTCTTGCCGCCGACGCGATACCCCGCCACGGCCGCATCCGGCGACGTACCGCCCGGCGCGACCACGGTCTCGAGCATCGTGCGCACTTCACGCGCGGTGGTCGGCGCGAATACCTGCGTGCCCGTGATCTGCTGATTGGGGTCGGTCTTGAAAATGGTGACCGGCATCATCTCGCCGTCGTGCGCGATCGCGGTGTACGCGCGCGCCAGCTGGAACAGCGACACCGACAGGCCATAGCCATACGACATCGTCGCCTGTTCGATGCGGCGCCAGCTCTTCCACGGACGCAAGCGACCGGCCGCTGCGCCCGGGAAGCCGACCTTCGGCGCCTGGCCGAGGCCGATGCTCGTATACATGTTCCACATTTCCTCGGGCCGCATCGTCATCGCGATCTTCGTCGCGCCGATGTTGCTCGACTTCTGGATCACACCGCCGACCGTCAGCGTGCCGAAGCCCGCATCGTCGGTGATGGGCGCGCCGTCGAGCACGAAGTGCCCGTTGCCCGTCTCGACGAGGGTGTTCGGCGTCACGCGATGCAGGTCGAGCGCGAGCGACACCGTGAACGGCTTCATGATCGAGCCCGGCTCGAACACGTCGGTGAGGATCCGGTTGCGCAGCTGCTCGCCCGTCAGGCGCGTACGGTCGTTCGGGTTGTAGGTCGGATAGTTGACCAGCGCGAGCACCTCGCCGGTGCGCACGTCGACGACCACCGCCGCGCCGGCCTTCGCCTTGAACTTCTCGACGGCAGCCTTCAGGTTCGCATACGCGATGTACTGGATCTTGCTGTCGATCGACAGGTCGACGTCCGTCCCGTTGTGCGGCGGGATCTGTTCGGCGACGTCCTCGATGATGTGCCCCATCCGATCCTTGATCACGCGGCGCACACCGGACGTGCCGGACAGCATCTTCTGGTCGCCGAGCTCGACACCTTCCTGCCCTTCGTCCTCGACGTTCGTGAAGCCGATCAGGTGCGCGGTGATCTCGCCTTCCGGATAGAAGCGCTTGTACTCGTTGCGCTGATAGATGCCGGGAATGTCGAGCGCAGCGACCTTGTCCGCGACGTCGATCGGCACCTGGCGCTTCACGTAGACGAAACCCTTGTCTTCCGACAGCTTCACGCGCAGTTCCTTCGGCGTCATGCCGAGGAGCTTGCCGAGCTGGCTGACCTTGTTCGTGTCGAGATCGTCCGGCACCGCGTCCGGAATCGCCCAGATCGCGCGCACGGGCAGGCTCGTCGCGAGCACGAGCCCGTTACGGTCGAGGATCTTGCCGCGCGTGGCCGGCAGCTCGATCGTGCGCTGATAGCGGCTTTCGCCCTGCTTCTGATAGAACGCGTTGCCTGGCCCCTGGATCCAGAAGGCCCGTGCGGCGAGCGCGACGAACGCCATGAACAGCATGAACACGACGAGTTTCGAGCGCCACATCGGCAGATGCACGCCGAGCACGGGGCTCGACGAGAATTTCACGTCCTGGCGCTTTTGCGACGGCTTCATCGCGCGCCTCCGTTGCCCTTGGCTGCCGCGTCGGCCGAAGCGGGAATCGGCGCGTCGATCGCCTTCACGGCGCCCGGCGGCAGCGTCAGGTATTGGGTACGGCCGGTCGTGATCGGCTGCATCTTCAGCGAATCGTTCGCGAGTTGCTCGATGCGCGAGGTTTTCGACAGCGCGCTCTGCTGATATTGGAGCTGCGCGTAGTCCTGCTGGAGCTGACGCTCCTGCGACTGCGCGCGCTGCAGCTGAATGAAGATCTGGCGCTGCTGGTTCGTCGAGTTGACGACCGACAGCGCGCAGCCCATCACGATGATCAGCAGGAAGATGTTGAAGCGGCTCATGGCGTGACGCGCTCCGCGATGCGCATCACGGCCGACCGGGCGCGCGGATTCGCGACGACTTCCGCTTCGCTCGGAAACTGACGGCTGATTATCTTGAGCGGTGGGCTCGGGAGGTCGACGGCACGGATCGGCAGGCGACGATCGACCGCAGGTGCACTTGCGTGCGCCTGCATGAATCGCTTGACGATCCGGTCCTCGAGTGAATGAAAGCTGATGACCACCAGCCGCCCCCCTTGCTCCAGCAACGACAATGCAGCGTCTAGTACGACTTGCAGGTCCGCAAGCTCTTGATTGACGTGAATCCGTATAGCCTGAAAGGTGCGGGTTGCCGGATCCTTGCCCTTCTCACGGGTTTTGACGACGTGACCCACGATTTGGGCAAGCTCGCCCGTGGTGTCGAGAGGCCCAAGACGGTCGGACTCTGCCCGGCGAGCAACAAGCGCCTTTGCAATCTGAAAAGCAAACCGTTCTTCCCCATAATCTCGTATCACCTCCGTCAATTCCTGCACCGAAGCCCGTGCGAGCCACTCGGCCGCCGACTCGCCACGCGTCGGATCCATTCGCATGTCCAGCGGGCCATCGGCGCGAAAGCTGAAGCCGCGCGCCGGATCGTCCACCTGCGGCGAGGACACGCCCAGGTCCAGCAACACACCCGACACCTTCTCGATGCCGCGCGCCGCAAGCGCGTCGCGCATCGATGCAAAGCTGTCATGCACGATCGAGAAGCGCGCATCCTCGATGCGCTGCGCTGTCTCGATCGCCCTCGGATCCTTGTCGAACGCGATCAGCCGGCCGGCCTGCGCCAGCCGCGCGAGTACCGCACGGCTATGACCGCCCCGCCCGAATGTGCCGTCGACATAGATGCCGTCCGGCCGCGTCACGAGCGACTCGACCGCTTCGTCCAGCAACACGGTCCGATGCTGCAATTCATTTCCCATCGCGGGCGTCTCCGTCACCGCAATCAGAACGTAAAGTTCTTCAGCGCGTCGGGCATGCCCTGCGCCATCGCTGCCTGCTCCTTCGCGATGTAGGTCTGCGAATCCCACAGCTCGAAGTGACTACCCATTCCCAACAACATGACTTCCTTTTCCAGTCCGGCCGCCATCCGCAGCTCGGGCGATACGAGAATCCGGCCCGCGCTGTCGAGATCGACATCCATCGCATTGCCGAGAAAAATCCGCCGCCACCAATGGGCATCCATCGGCAGTGCGGCGATCTTGGCGCGAAATACTTCCCATTCGGGGCGCGGAAACAGCAACAGGCAGCCGTCCGGGTGCTTGGTCACAGTCACCCGTCCCTCTGCCTGTCCTTGCAGCGCTTCGCGATAGCGAGCCGGCACCGACATCCGCCCTTTCGCATCGAGCGTCAGCGCCGACGCCCCTTGGAACACTTTCCGCTCTCCCGTTCAGGGCACCGAAGCACCCGCTCAACGATCAAGAATTTAGCCGGAATAGCCCGCCAAATCACACAAAAATACACTTTCTCACACTGTCTCCCACTTTAGAGGAAGGGTTTGGCACGGTCAAGGGAGCGGCCCGGTTTTTTGACGAATTTTGTTAGTTAGAACAAGGACTTACGCGCACATGCTCATGCTGCCCCTCATTCCAAAAAACGTTATAAATGAATGAGCTAGTGCAACTTGTGAAGGTGATACGTGAGAAAGGCGGGCCAGACTGGCGTGCGGACGGGGCTTTCGGGGGCGGGAAAACGCGGAGAAAACGGGCGGTATCGGGACGGCGAACCAGGGCGGCGTCGTGCGTCGCCCCGGCCCGAATGTCAGAGATAGTACGCAGTGCTCGTCATGACTTTCGACGCGGCGCGCATCAGCATCCGCGCGGGCAGCGGCAACTCCATCCCGCCGGCGTCGGTCGCGGCCTTGCCGTGCTTCACCTCGTCGAGCCGCATCTGCTCGACGATCGCGCGCGACGCCGTGTCGGTCGCCGGCAGTTCGGACAGATGCCCGTCGAGGTGGCTTTCGACCTGACGCTCCGTCTCCGCCATGAAGCCGAGGCTGACCTTGTCGCCCAGCGTACCGGCCGCGACGCCGATCGCGAGCGCGCCAGCGTACCACAGCGGGTTGAGCAGGCTCGGGCGCGAATCAAGTTCCTTCAGCCGATGCGCGGTCCATGCGAGATGATCCTCCTCCTCGCGCGCGGCCTCCTCGAACATCGCCTTCGACGACGACGAGCGCGCAGTTAGCTTCTGCGCCTGATAAAGCGCCTGCGCGCAGACCTCGCCGACGTGGTTCACCCGCATCAGCCCGGCGGCATGCGTGCGCTCCGCGGGCGTCAGTTCGCCGGTCGGCGGCTCCGCCGGCACGGGCACCGGGCGGCTCATCCGGCTAATGCCGGTCAGCGATCGCAAGCCGCGATCGAATTCGCTGATCAGTTCATCCAACACCATCCTGTTCTCCTGGCTGCGTGTGCTGCCGCGGGCGGCAAAGGCACGTGCTCCACTGCGTAACCGACTTGATTATTCAGCGGAAATTGCGGTTAACCCGTGATTTTAACCATTGTTGCATAAAGGAAACATGGTGACCTTGAGCAACGGCATTTCGCTTTGTCGGAAAAATCGGCTTTGCTACATTACGTCCGACTTCTTGCGAAGTTGATGGGGCCCGTCGACACAACATAACTATCCGCCCCGCCAAAAAAATTCAGTGATTCTTGGAGATCCGCTAATGAAAAAGTCGCTTCTCGCGCTCGTCGCGCTGGGCGCGTTTGCTGGCGCAGCCCACGCGCAAAGCAGCGTGACGCTTTACGGCATCATCGATGAAGGCCTCATCTTCAACAACAACGCCAAGGGCGGCCACCTGTACGGTCTGGCAAGCGGCGTGATGCAAGGCAGCCGCTTCGGCCTGCGCGGCACCGAAGATCTGGGCAGCGGCCTGAAGGCGATCTTCGTGCTCGAGAACGGTTTTGACGTCAACTCCGGCAAGCTCGGCCAGGGTGGCCTGATGTTCGGCCGTCAGGCTTACGTCGGCCTGTCCAGCCAGTACGGTACGGTCACGCTGGGTCGTCAGTACGACTCCGTCGTCGACTTCGTCGGCCCGCTCGAGGCAGGCGACCAGTGGGGCGGCTACATCGCCGCTCACCCGGGCGACCTCGACAACTTCAACAACGCGTACCGTGTGAACAACGCCGTCAAGTACATGAGCCCGAGCTACGGCGGCTTCACGTTCGGCGGCATGTACAGCTTCGGTGGCCAGGCTGGCCAGTTCTCGAAGAACCAGGTCTGGTCGCTCGGCGCCGGTTACAACAACGGCCCGCTCGTCCTGGGTGTCGGCTACTTGAACGCACGCACGCCGGCGAACTTCGGCGGCATGTTCAACACCGGTGCGTCGGCTGCCGCGACGGCCGTGTCGTCGCCGGTCTACGGCGCGTATGCGAACAGCGCGAACACGTATCAGGTCATCGGCGCGGGCGGCGCGTATACGTTCGGCGCAGCGACGATCGGCGCGACGTACTCGAACACGAAGTTCAAGGGCTTCTCGGTTGGTCCGTTCGTGGACCAGACCGCGACGTTCAACAACGGCGAAATCAACTTCAAGTATCAGCTGACCCCGGCGCTGATCGTCGGCGCCGCGTATGACTACACGCAAGGCAGCAAGATCGACGGCAACTCGGCAGCCAAGTACCATCAAGGCTCGCTGGGCGTCGACTACTTCCTGTCGAAGCGCACGGACGTCTACGTGATCGGCGTGTACCAGCACGCATCGGGCAACGCGCTCGACTCGGCTGGCAACGTCGTTCAGGCACACGCTTCGATCAACGGCCTCGACCCGTCGACCACCAGCAACCAGGTCGCAGCGCGCGTCGGCATCCGTCACAAGTTCTAATCAGCTTGCCTGACAAGCCGCAGCATATTGAAGGCGCCTTCGGGCGCCTTTTTCCTTTTGGGGTTGGGAAGCGGTGATCAGAATGGTCGCCGCTCACCGCATTCATGGAACGTACCGTTCGCGGTGCCCGATCAACGCGATTGCCGACTGCCCGCGGCATTCATCGAGGTGCCGCGCCATGCGACGCGGGCAGTTCGACTGAGGCGCTCCGTCAGCCGCACCGCACCCGGTCGAACCCGCGTCGTTCCGGCGATAGCCGAATCGGTGCGCCGCAGCTCCGATGCCGGCATCCCAGACAAATCTATGGTCAGCCCGATTTTTGCAATCGAGGCAGTGTTGACCTAAAGTGGACTTGCTCGAATCTATCCGGGGTCGCGGATGGGAAAGATCCCGCCCCATGATGGGAGCCGCGCCGGGCAAACCTCAAAAAGCCCACAGCATTGACGTGCTGTTTTTTG